>CAUJEQ010000227.1 GCA_963169135.1 Chloroflexota bacterium | reverse complement strand
GCCGAGATCATGGCCCGCCTCATGGAAGAGGCGCTCTACGAACTGGATGCTCCCATAGAGCGCGTCTGCACCGCCGAAGTCCCACTGCCCTACTCGAAACATATGGAAGAGGCCGCCCTCCCGAGCGTTGAGCGCATCGTCGCCGCCGGCCTGAAGGTGATGGGAAGCAATGGCTGAGTTCCTCATGCCCTCGCTCGGCGCCGACATGACCGAAGGGACCGTTACCCGCTGGCTGGTCAAACCGGGCGACCAGGTCCACCGCGGCGACATCGTCGTCGAAATCGAGACCGACAAGGCCGACATGGAAGTCGAGATCTTCGAGACCGGCACCATCGAGAAGATCCTCGTCTCCCAGGGCGAGCGCGTCGCGGTCGGCACACCGCTCGCACTTGTCGCGACTGGCAGCCCCGCCGCCCCGGCTCCGGCGCCGGTAGCGGTACAACCAGCAGCCCCACCTGTGGCTCGCGCCCCCGAGCCCGTGGCCAAGGCCGCCCCGCCGGTGCGCGCCACGCCCACCGCCAGGGTCCTCGCCCGCGAACTCGGCATCGAGCTCGCATCCATTCCCGGCAGCGGCGTCGGTGGCGCCGTCACCCGCTCCGACGTGGAGCACGCGGTTGCACGCGCTGCACCCAGCCCTCCACTGCAGCCAGTACCGTCCCCCCCACCGCGCCGCCTGCTTGTTTCGCCTCGCGCCCGCCGCATCGCCCAGGAGCGCGGGATCGATCTCGCGGCTGTGAAGGGCACAGGACCCGGCGGCTCCATCACGGCGGCTGACCTGGATCACCTGGCCGTCCCACCAGCTCCAGCCGCAGCTCCCGAGCCCGCACTCGAGGCTGCGAAGCGCGCCCAGAGCCGCAGGCCAATCTCCGGCTTGATGGAACGCTCCAACCGCGAGATCCCCCACTACTACCTTGGGCTCGATGTCGATATGTCCCGCGCGCTCGGCTGGCTGCGCGAAGAGAACCGCCGCCGCTCCGTCACGGACCGCATCCTCTACAGCGCGCTCCTGCTGAAGGCGACCGCCCTTGCCGCGCACGATGTCCCGGAGATGAACGGCTACTACACCGACGGCGCTTTCGAGCCCTCCACCGCCATCAATCTCGGCGTCGCCATCTCCCTCCGCCAGGGCGGCCTCGTCGCCCCCGCCATCATGGACGCCAGCAATAAGCCGCTCGGCGACCTCATGCGCGAACTGGCAGACCTGGTAAAGCGCGCCCGCGCGGGACGCCTCCGTGCCTCCGAGATGGCGTCGAGCACGCTGACCGTCACCAACCTCGGCGAACTCGGCGCCGGCTTCGTCTACGGCGTCATTTACCCGCCCCAGGTCGCCCTCGTTGGCTTCGGCAAGGTCATCGAAAGGCCCTGGGCCGAGGCGGGCATGCTCGGCGTCCGCCCGGTCATCACCGCCACTGTCGCCGCCGACCATCGCGTCAGCGACGGCCATCGGGGCGGCATTTTCCTTGCCACCGTCAACCGCCTTCTCCAGGAACCGGAGCACCTATGAACGCAGAACAGGCGCGCGAAACCGTCTTTGCCGTACTCCGCCAGATCACTCCCGAGGCCGACTTCGACGAGCTCGAGCCCGATGTCGAGTTCCGCGAACAACTCGATATCGACTCCATGGACTTCCTGAACTTCATCATCGGTATCCACGAGCGCACCGGGATGGACGTACCCGAGGAGGACTACCCCCTGCTGGCGTCTCTGAACGGCTGCGTCGCGTACCTGGGCAGGGGTGCCGGGGCGTAACCTGCCTGGCCGCGACCCCCTGCGAGTTGTCTCATGCAACCAAGCCGGGAACCAAGTACACTCCGCGCCCATGACCGAAGAAGTGCTCCCCCAGCCGGTCGCCGCCACCTCCGCACCTGAACCAGCTGTCGTCTCGCGCAACCCGTTCAGCGTCGCTGGCTACCGTGTCTGGTGGCTCGCCTCTGTAGTCGCGGGCACCGGCGTCGGCATCCAGGCCGTCACCGTGCCCCTCTTTATCCGCGACCGCGTAGGCGAGGACCAGCGTGCCGCCGCCATCGCTGCCGCCCTTATCTGCCAGACGCTCCCCGGCGCCGCGCTCGCACTCTTCGGGGGCGTTATCGCCGACCGCGTCGAGCGGCGGCGCATCCTCGTGCACACCTACGCCGTCGCTGCGGCTGTGTCGCTGGTCTACGTCGCCCTGGCTGGTTTCGAAGCGAGTGTCATCTGGCCGGTCTTCATCCTTGCGGCCATTGTCGGCAGCGCCGGCGCCTTCACCAACCCTGCCCGCCAGAGCATGATGCCCCAGATCCTCCACGTCTCCCAGATTCAGAACGGTGCTATCTGGGGGACCATGGCGTTCATGGCCACCCTCCAGTTCGGCGGGCCCAGCATCGGCGGCCTGCTCGCGGACGGGTGGGGCCTTACCGTGGCATTCGCCGCCGAAGTAGCGATGCTCGCCCTCGCCGCCGTCTTCTTCGGCCGGATCGCCACCGATATGCCCGTGCCCACCGGCCGCAGCGTCCGCCACGACCTGGCCGAGGGCATCCGTTACGTGCGCAACGACAGCTCGCTGCTCGGCATCCTCGCCCTCGGCACGGTCCCCGGCGTGTTCCTGATGGGCCCGTTCGCGGTGACCGTGGTCCTCATGGTGGAGGACGTGTACGAAGCCTCCGACAAGTACGTGGGATTTCTGTGGGGCTCGCTCGGTGCAGGCATCGTTTTCGGCTCGATCCTCATGAGCATGTTCCGCTCGCGCCACCGGGGCCGGATGTTGACCGGCTCCCTGCTCTTCGGCGGGAGCTTCTGGCTGCTCTACGGGCTCAGTTCCTGGCTGCCCCTCTCGATGGCCCTCGCCTTCGTCGCCGGCATTCTGGGTCCGGCCATCTTCATCAACTTCGCTGTCGCGCTTCTCCAGGAGAACACGGACCGCCAGATGATGGGCCGCGTGATGAGCATGTACGGCCTCTCGTTCAGCGCCAGCATCCCGGTCGGCTACGCCCAGGCCGGCATCCAGGCCAGCCTCTGGGGCCCCCAGGTCACCATTGTCTCCAGTGCGGCCATCGCCACCGGCATTGGCCTGGTGGCCATCTTCTTCCTGCGTCCCGTCAACCGCCTCCCCTGACGCGGAAGTCTCACCCCACTGCCGAAGGCGCCATCTCCCGCATCGCTTTCAGGGTCAGCTCCCGCCTGACCGCAGGGTCCGGGTTCACGCTGAACCAGTTCAGAAAGGCGGTGTCCACGCCCGCATCCAGGTAGCGCTGCACGTGCGCGTTCCGCTCTTCCGCTGTGCCATGCACGATGAGGTCGCTCACCACCTGGTCCGGGATCGCCGCCACCGCGCCCTTTCGGTCGCCACCCTCCCACGCGTCCCACATGCCCTTGAGTGACTCGCTCCTGCCGAGCCATTCGTGGAACGACCTGTACACCGGCACGTTCAGGTACGCATTGATCAGCCGCCGCTGCCCGATGTCAGCGTCAGGCCCCGGGGGGTCGATGTTTACCATCAGGCGCGCCGTGATCTCGATAGCCTCCGGGTCTCGTCCTGCCGCCGCCGCCGCCGTCCTCACCACCGCGATCGACTGCCGGCAATCCTCGGCCGAAAGCCAGTTGATGATCGCGCCGTCGCCGAACTCGCCCGCAACCTTGAGCATGCCCTCGCGAAGCGCCGCCACATGGATCGGGATCGGCTGTTCGACCGGCCGCGAGAGCCGGAACCCGTCGACATGGAAAGTCTGGCCGTAGAACACGACCCGCTCGCCGGCCAGCGCCTGGCGCAGGAACTGGACCATCTCGCGCACTCGCGTCGCCGGCTTGCTGAAACTGCCGCTGTTCCACATCTCCACGATCGGCTGCGAACCCGATCCGATGCCCAGGTTGAAACGTCCGGGTGCCACCTCCGCGATGCTTGCCGCGGACTGGGCCAGCGTCGCGGGCCCCCGCGTGTACACGTTGGCGATCGCCGTCCCCAGCCGCATCTGCGTTGCACTCCCCACAACCGCGAGCGGCGTGAAGCAGTCCGTGCCGTCGACTTCCAGCGACCAGGCGTCGGTGTAACCGAGCCGTTCGGCCTCGCGCGCAAGTTCCGCGTGTTCCGCAAGGGTGAATCCCTCAAAGGGGACCGAGAGCGCCAGTCGCTTCCGCATCGTCTACTCCCCCATCAGCCGGTGCATCCGGTCGACCAGTACCGGCACGTACCACTCGAACTCGGCGCTCGCCGGGTTGGACGCCGTCTTTTCGAGGTAGTGCATGTAGAGCCCCTCGAGGATGATCGCCAGCTTGTACACGGCCAGCACATGGTAGAAGGCGAAGTGCTTCATCGACCGGCCGCTCTTCCGCTCGTACAGGGCAGCCATCGCGTCCACCCCCGGGAACCCTTCCAGCCCGGTTACCCGCGGGCCCTCGTTCAGCGTCCGCGTGCTGGGCGGGTCGCCCGGGTCGCCCCAGTTCGAAAGAAGCCACCCCAGGTCCGCCAGAGGGTCGCCAATCGTGGCCATCTCCCAGTCGAAGATGGCGATCAGCCGGGGCTGGTCGTTCGCGTACATAACGTTGTCGAGCTTGTAGTCCCCGTGGACGATGCTCACCGCGTCCGTCGCGGGGATCCGCTTGCGGAGCCAGTCGGTCACCGCGTCGAGGCCGGGTAGCGCTCGCGTCCGCGGCCGGGTGAGTTCCCACTGCTTGCTCCAGCGGCCCACCTGGCGCTCCAGATAGGTATCTCCCTTGCCCCCGATCCCGGCCGCCTCGTAGTCCACCGCGTGGAGCTCGACCAGCGCATCGATGATCTCCTCAGCGACCTTTGCCCGGCCCTCGGGGTGGTCGTACGCCGCAGGCATCTCTGCCCGGATCACTACGCCGTCCTTGCGTTCCATCAGGTAGAACGGCGCCCCGATGACGCTCGGGTCTTCGCAGACCGCAACCGGCCGCGGCACGCGAGCCTTGCCGTGCAGCGCCGAAATGTACCGGTACTCGCGCACCACGTCGTGCGCCGTCGGCAGCAGCGGACCCCGCGGCGGGCGCCGGAGCACCCAGTGTTCGTCACCGCGCGAAACGTAGAACGTCTCGTTCGAAAACCCGGCCACGTGCTTCTGGACGTCCAGCGACCCGGGCTCGCCGGGCACCTGCTCATTGACGAAACGCTCGAGCGCGCCGACGTCGATCAGTTGTTCGAGGGACGGTTCGGTCATCGGAAACCTCGCGGCGCCTGGCGCCGGGATGGCCCCGGCCCACCCGGCAGGAGTGGTGAGTGGCTTGAGTCTTGTCCGGCGCCGGGGCCACGTCAACTCTGCCCGCCTCGTTTCGTCCTGCTCTTCCACCCGGCGGAATCTGACCTTCGAACTTCGCACCGCGGACTTCTGGTAAGCTACCAATTACTCGTAGACCCTTTTGGAGTACCACCCGTTGATTGCACTGACCGATGAGATGAAGGCTGCCTTCGAGACAGCCCTGACCGACGGCGCGCCCGTACTCGTTGCCTCCGCCGGCAAGGACGGCCTGCCCGACATCGCCTTCAAAGGCAGCGCCATGATCTTCGATGGCGACAACGTCGCTTTCTGGGAACGCGCCCTCGGCACCACCTTCCGGAACTTCCAGGAAAACCCCGGAGCCTGCGTGCTCTACCGCAACGCCAAGACGCGCACCGCCTGGAAAATGTTCGGCCAGGCAGTCGTGCTCACCGAAGGCGAGGTCCGCCAGCAGGTGATGGACCGTACCATCCCGTTCGAGCTCGACCGCGATCCCGAGCGCAAGGGCGCCGCCATCATGATCCGGATCGACCGCGTGCTCCAGGCCGGACAGGTCATCATGGAGCGGTAGCAGCCCTGGCTCAGGCCGGGATGGCCTCGCCGCGGTGGATGGTGCGGAACATCACGATCGCCAGGGTGATTACGGTCCCCGGCACCACGAACCCGAGCATGATGGTGCTGTATGCCCCGAGCGCGTCGTGCCCAGAGGCATCGAGCAGCAGGTAGACCGTGTACGCCAGGTAGTACGCGAGGAACAACCCGCCTTCCCAGCGGTTGATCCTGCCGCCGATGAAGATCGGGAGACAGAGCACCGCGGCGGCCAGCATGACCGGCATGTCGAATCGCAGCGCCGCATCCGCGACGGCAATCCCGCCGTCGGCAACGAGCGCGGTCAGCCCCAGCACCCCCAGGATATTGAACAGGTTGCTCCCCACCACGTTGCCGACCGCGATGTCACGCTCCCCCCGGACGCTGGCCAGCACCGATGTCGCGACCTCGGGCATCGAAGTGCCGGCCGCAACGATGGTCAGGCCAATTACGAGTTCGCTGACGCCGAGCAGTTCCGCGAACTCGATCGCCCCATCGACGAACCACTTCGAACCCAGCAGAAGTAGCCCGATCCCAACGACCACGAGCACGACATCGAACAGCACGCCGCCCCGGCTGCGGCCGTACTCGAACTCGGCATCGTATTCCGCGGCCACCTCCCGGCTCTCCCTGCGGCTCTTGCGGATGGCCCACACCGTGTAGACCACGATACCCAGCACCAGCACGCCGCCCTCGATCGTGCTGATCGTCCCGCTTGCGGCGAACGCCAGGAGCAGCACGCTTGCCCCGATCATCAACGGCACATCCAGCCGGATCAGCTGCTGCGCCACCACCAGCGGCGCAACCAGGGCTGAGACCCCCAGGATGAAAAACACGTTCATGATATTGCTGCCGACCACGTTCCCAACTGCGATGTCCGCGTCGCCGGCCAACGCCGACGAGAAACTGACCGCCAACTCCGGGGCGCCCGTCCCGAACGCCACTACCGTGAGGCCGACCACCAGCGGCGAGATACCCGCCGACACCGCGATCCGTGCGGCCCCGCGTACGAGGGCTTCAGCACCGACAGCGAGCAGCACTCCGCCCGCGACGAAGAGGATGATCGTCAGAATGTCCATGGGATCAGGGACAGTATTGGCGCCTGTCTGCTTTGGCGGAACCGCCCTCCGGCGGGTCATCGTGCCTCTGCCCGCTGTTTCGTCAAGAATGTCATCGCACCCGCAGCGTGGCCGCACGCGGGAAAGGACCCGTTCCCTTGTTCAGCTTCCATGTCTCGGCCCTCAACGGGTTCAACCTCCGTCTTACTGCCGGTTTGGCCGCCGCGGCGGTTGCAGTTTTCGCAACCCTCCTCCTCCTCGATGCCACCGGGGTGATGAACATGTCGACCGGTGAAACGGTGGTCATCGGCCTCCGCCTGTTCGTCCCGCTCCTCATCCTCCGCTACTGCGTCGCCGGCGGCATCGTCGCGATGCTCCTCGATGGCGCCGACGTCATCATCACCGACGCGCTGGACCTGGGCGGTTTCGGCGACCACTACGCAGAGCTCGACAAGGTGCTGGATAGCTACTACCTCACGCTGGAACTGCTCGTGGCGCTTGGCTGGCGCAACGCCTGGGCGCGCCTTCCCGCCGTGGCCCTGTTCGCCTACCGTCTCATCGGCGTTGCGCTCTTCGAGTTCACCGAGGCCCGCATCTTCCTCTTCATCTTCCCCAACATGTTCGAAAACTGGTGGCTGTACGTCGCCGTGGTCATGAAGTGGTTCCCCCGCGCCGTGCCCCACGATTTCCGCACGCTCATCATCCCCATGTTCGCGCTCCTGGTGCCGAAGATGGCGCAGGAGTACCTCCTCCACTTCGCCGAGGCCAAACCCTGGGGCTGGACGCAGGACCACATCCTCGAACCCATCGGTATCGACTTCTAGCTTGGCCCGCTCACGGGAATTTCGGCACCAGCACGTCGACGGTGCCGTCTCGTCAGCCGCCGGCAGAGCCTCTCACTGCTGGCACACCGGATCGATGCTCGGGTACTGCCCCTGGGCCGCCATGATGTGCAGGTTTGCCTCGCCCAGCGCCTGAATCGCCGCCAGCATCGACGCGAGGTTCCCGGTGGCGATCGCGTCGTTGATCGCCACCAGGCCGGCCAGGATGTCGTCGATCCCGGCATCCAGCGAATCATGGAACGGGTCGAACCGCGCGTCGGGCGACTCCAGCGCTTTCACGTCCAGCGCATCCCCGACTGCCGCGCCCACCTGCTGCGCGAAGAGCGCCTTCAGATTGGGGTCAAGCAACAGGGCAGGGTTGATGTCGGTCTCGAGCAGGCCGCGCATCGAGTGCGCGAACTTGATCTCCTTCTCCGTGAAGGCGTCGACGAACGCGATCTCCCTGGCGCAGTAGAGGGCCTGGCCGGTGAGCATCGGCGGCACGGCCTGGGTGTCCCCCGCGATCCCGGGCAGAGCCAGCCGGAACCACGGGTTCGCGAAGGTGATGGAGCACACAGGGAACGACCCGCAGGCGGTCTCCAGGAAGTCCTCTGATTCGCCGTTGATGCGCACCCCCTGGGTGGTGACGAACAGCGCCGAATCGACAACGCCTACGATCGCCATGTCTCGCTCACGGATGATTGGCGCGCCACTCATGCCCGGTGACCCCGGGAAGTCGGGATAGATGAACGACTCGTCGGCCCTGGCAAATCCCGCGTGGAGCGCCCAGGCGAACTTGCCGCTCAGCGCGGTGATGGGCGCCGCATTCGAACAACTCGCCTCAACGCACTCGCCCGGGAATCCGAGTGCCGCGACCTCTGTGGCGTTGCTCCGGAACGCTCCGGCCGGCATCGCCGAGAGCAGGCCCGGGAACGTCCCGGTCTTGTTGGTCAGCAGCCGGTCCGGGAGGATCACCAGGCCGATGTCGTACTGCGCGTAATCGGCCGGCAACCCGAACCCCCAGCCCGATGGCAACGACACCGAGGCGCCGTACTGGCTGCCCCACGGCTCGTTCGCACCGTCTTTCCCGGGCACCACGCGCACGCTCTTCGCCCCCGAAATGCAGTGCGCCGAGGTCAACACCACCCCGTCACCGGCGATGCTGCCGCTACACGACACCGTCTCATTGTCCTGCGTGACGATCTCCAGCCACGCGAGCGTCCGGTGGACCGGGTCCGACGCCGGCACCCGCATCCGCCCCGCCGCTGGCAGGTCCGCCAGCTCTTCCACCGTCCTGCCGCCCACGCCATCGACCGGGGGAAGCAACGCTGCCGTTGGCATCTCGAGCGCCCACCCTGAGACCGTCCACGGTTCACGCGCGGTGTCGCTATCGCCGGCCACGGTCGATGCCGCTGCCACGCCCGAAAGCACCGCGAGCCCACCTGCCACGAATTTTCGCCACATATCTCTATCCTCCTGGCGCCCCGGTGCCGTCGGCAGAAGTACAGTAAACCTCCGCGCAAGCCCCGTCGGCCCTCCGAACGGACCCATTCACAGGGCTTTCCGGCCGTGGTTTCCAGGTCACCGTGCCGCCAGTACCCCGTGCAAGACCCCGAAATGGCCGCTATGCTGTCGCGTGACCTCCGCCGGAGGAGCTGCGGCAAGGCCCGCTCAGCGGGCGGGACGCCCCGGATGTCGGCCCCAATCATCCGTGGTCTGG
>CAUJEQ010000226.1 GCA_963169135.1 Chloroflexota bacterium | reverse complement strand
GGCCAGCGAGCGTTAGCGCACCCCTACCACTCCCCGTGCTCCTCCGGCTCCATCTTCTTGAAGAAGTCGTCCATCTCCTTCCCGGGCTACTGCGCATGTAGCCGGGAGTCCTCTTCGAACCAGGCGAACGTGGCAGCATTCGCCGGGTGGAAGTCGAGCGCCTTGTACGGGTCAGCCGGTGTGATGCCCGAGGCCGTGCAGTTAAACAAGAGCTCATCCCCCTGCGGCGTCGTCCATGAGACCTGGACCCCGGGCCGCCGAAGGCTGGTGAAGTCCGGGCTCCGCGCCCAGACCGAGGCCAGCCGTTCGAGGCCCCGGCGGTAGCGCGGAGCGAGCTGCCGGCTCAGCCCGAGCAAGCTGCCGGTGGAGGTCTCCCGTTCGCCGCCGAGAACCAGGTGTTCCAACCGGCCGGGCAGGAAGACGCCGGCAGCTTCCTCCCAGTTCCCGATGCTTTCCTGGAATTGGTCGCTCACCATCAGTTGGAGAAGATGGGGGCCCGGTCGCGCACCGATCGCGGGATGGGATCGGAGATTGACGAGGCGCCGCGCAAACGCGTTGGCATGGACCACGTGACAGCCGTTGTCGAGGATCAGGCTCGGGAATGGCTGCCGGTCGGTCTCCGCAAAGACCGCACGGCTGCCGATAGCTCCGAGTGGCGTGTGTTCGCGGTAAATCGTCGTGGGCGCCTCGCCGCATATCCAGCGCGCCCAGTCGCCCGGCTCTTCCTCGAAGCAGGCCTCCCGGAGAAAGCGGTTCGTTGCGTAACCATCGATGAACAGCGCTTTGCAGAGCGCGAGGATGGCGTCGCGTGAGGGAGCGCGCGCCCCTGACTCATACGCCGCGATGGTGGAAGGTGAGATTCCGGCCAATCCACCTAGCTGCGGCCGGGAGAGCCGTGCGGCCTGGCGGTAGGCTCCGATGGCTTCGGAAAACGGCGGCGTTGGCGGGCGTTCCGAGGCCAGCCCGGGCTCGCCGACGTGGTCGTTGACCCACTCGGCGGTTGGCGCGTCAGCAGCGTGCCAGTCGAAAGCCCAGAGGCCGTCATACTGGCTCCAATCTGTGAACGCAGCGCGGAATGAGAGGAGCGTGCCGTCGTCGAGCCGCCAGCGGACCGGGTGGATGTTCCGCCGGGACTCGTCCCACGGTTCGGCATCGAGGTAGAGGGCAAAAATGCGTGGCAGGAACCGGCTGTCCTCCCGGCCGATGCTCTCGATGATGGCCTGGACAAACGAGTCGGCGTCGCCCCTGGTGATGTCATTCCCTTCGGTCTTGAAGACGGCGATGAGCCGGCCAATGAGCTCGTCCCAGTTGAGGAGATGCCGATCGTAGTGCTCGGTGGCAGCCATCCGGAAGATGCTTCGATGGAACTGGTCGAGGGCGCCGAGGTCGCAGTCGCTGGTGCGGTTCGCGAGCGGATTCCAGGCCACGATTTCACGGCGCTCGTTGAGGACCATCGCCACCCACGGGCTCTCCTGCACCTCGTCCCACACCGAGCCGGCCGGCGCTCGCGCCTTCTGCAGGGCCGCTTCGAGCCCGGTGGCCGCGGGCCGGAGCCCTGCCGCGGCGCGGAGTTCGCTGGAGTACCCGTTGTCGAGATGCATGGCTGACGCCAGGCGCTCAACTGTGGATGCGCTCGGCCGTCGGCGTCCCTCTTCGTAGGACCCAATCGTGGCAATCGATAGCCCCGAGGCGCCAGCAAGGGCAGCCTGCGTCAGGCCTCGCCCGCGCCGAAACCTGCTGAGCACTTCGCCGAATTCGTTCGCTGCCATCCTGCTCGCCGCTCCCTCCGGAACCCGCGGAGCGCATGGTATGGAGATCCATCCGCCGCGTACAGCGAGCCGCCTACCACTCCCCGTGCTCGTCCGACTCCATCTTCCTGAAGAAGTCGTCCAGCTCCTTCCCGGGCTCCGGCCCGAACGTCTCGCCGGGCACATCCATCGCCTGCATCCGGTCCAGCCGGAAATCGCGGAAGTCGTTGCGCAGTTCGCACCACGCCGTCAGCGACCACTTGTTGCCCCAGAAGAACAGCCCAAGCGGCCGTATCGTGCGTTCGGTCACAGCCCCATCGGCGTCGGTGTAGTCCAGGTGAACCTTCTGGCGCGCGTCTATGGCCTTGCGCAACTCCGCCAGGGTCCCCGCGATGGCGTGCGAAACGTGGAACCCCGGCGCGAACAATCGCGACCCGGTGACCTTCACCTTGAGCCGGTCCGGGAGCGCCGCCTCGATCCGCGCGAGGGCCGATTCTGCCGCCTTCGCCAGGCCCTCATCGGCCCACGAACTGACCACGCGCGTGCCCAGCACCAGGGCCTCGATCTCTTCCTCGGTGAACATCAATGGCGGCAGGTCGAACCCGCGGCGCAGGGTGTACCCGACACCGGCCTCGCCCGCGATTGGCACTCCCGAGCGGACGAGATCGGCGATATCGCGGTACACCGTCCGTTCCGAGACCTCCAGGTCCTCGGCCATCGCCGCCGCGGTGAGCACGTGACGCCGCCTCAGGAGCTGAATGATCTGGAACAGACGGTCTGCGCGCCGCATGGGTCAGGCGACGCCCCCGGCAAATTCGCCGGGCTGCGCCAAAGTGAGCCTCAGGCGGAGGTACTTCGGTTTCATGCGGTGACTGCTTCACTCTCGGGCCGCGCGAGCTCGGGGCGGTACTCCATGAGCTGGATGCGGTTGCCGTCCGGGTCTTCGAACGTGGAGATAACGCCGCCCCAGAACTCCACGCCTTTCCGGCGGAGGAACTTCACGCCTGCCGCCTCGAGCCGTTCTTGCTCGGCGTCGATCCCGGTGATGTGCAGGTCAATGATCGCCCGGGCCGGCTCGGCCGTTGGGCCGGACACTTCCGAATGGTCGACGATGAACAGGACCCCAGCCGGCCCGACCTGGAACGACTGGTCGCCCATGCCCTCGGTCGGGGCAAGGCCGACGACGTTGCGGTAGAAGTCGACGAGGCGCTGCGGGTTGGAGGTGGCGAGCTGGATGGAGACTTCGCTGATTTCCATGGGTGAGACTCCCTGGATGATGTCCATCGCGCGAATCGCACGTGGCCACTGCATGGTGCACCGGGCGTACTGACAGCATTATGGCAGGAGCTCGCCGCCTTTACCGCCATCTCCTGCCACCATCGTGTCAGGAGTCCGTCAGGAGAGTCGGTGATGATTCGACCACGCCACCACGGTGAGGTAGCGTCAGACCTACACCATCGAGCCTGGAGATCCCGTGACCGACCAGCAGCGCCCGCGCATCCTCATGGTTGCGCTCGACGCGATGGAGTCGTTGTTCTCTGTACCCGCCCCCAAAGAACTCCAGGGCTCATCATTCCTGCGATGAGCACGACGAACCACCGCGCAATCCGGGTTGGGGCGATCGGTGCGGGCCGGGTGTTCACGCGGCTCTATCTCCCCGCACTCAGGCGGCAGG
>CAUJEQ010000225.1 GCA_963169135.1 Chloroflexota bacterium | reverse complement strand
TCGAAGCAGCGCGGCGCGGAAATGTCCTCGAGGTTGATCCCGCCGAACCCGGGAGCGATCGCCTTGACGATGGCGACGATCTCGTCGGGGTCTTTCGTGTCGAGGCAGATGGGCCAGGCATCGACGCCACCGAACGCCTTGAAGAGCATCGACTTGCCTTCCATGACGGGCATCGCGGCCGCGGGGCCAATATCGCCGAGGCCGAGGACCGCGGTGCCATCGGTGACAACGGCGACGCTATTGCCTTTGGTGGTCAGCTGATAGGTAGCGGCCGGGTCCCTGGCAATGGCAAGACAGACGCGGGCGACGCCGGGGGTGTAGACGATGGAGAGGTCGCGGAGGGTCGCGACGGGGACCTTGTTGCGGACTTCTATCTTGCCGCCCTTGTGGCTGCGGAAGACGCGGTCGGTGGCACTCTTGATGGTTACGCCGGGCAGCGCCTTCACGGTGGCGAGTATCTCAGCGGCATGGGCGGCGTTATGGGCGGAGACGTGGAACTCGCGGAGGATAGTCCGGCTGGTCGACCGAATGACGTCGATCTCGCCGATGCTGCCGCCGCATCCAGCGACGGCCGAAGCGATGCTGGCAAGCATCCCGGGCTGATCGGGGTACTGGGCCTGGAACGTGAAGGTGTAGGCGACCGCTGCGCGGCGCCGGGTGGACTCGCGAGACATTCGGGGACGGCTCCCATCTCAGGCGGCAGGGTGTGCGAGCATGGAACATGCCTGAGGCCGCCGGACACTCCGGCGATTGTCGCACACGGCGTGGGGCTGCCGGGCGGCCGAAAGCAGGCAACTTTCGGCCCCAACCAGTACCCCAACCAGTACGCCGGGCGCGCGTTACGCCAGGGCCGCCAGCACCTCGAGGGCGTGTACCGCGTGGGACTCAAAGTCGCGCGGTTCGACGTAGACATCGCGGACGATGCGGTCCTTGTCGATGACGATCGTGGTGCGTGTATGCACGCCGAAGGCGTCGTTGAACACCCCGTAGGCGCGCCCCGTGTCGTTTCGCGGGAAGTCGCTCAGGAGCGGGAACTCGAGCCCGAGCTTATCCTCGAACTCCCCGGCGGCGGCGAAAGAATCAACCGAGATGCCCAGGACCTGGGCATCAGCCTCCACGAACCTGTCGGTATGGGTCCGGAAGGCTGTCATCTCGCTCGTTCAGCCACCGGTGAACGCCATGGGGTAAAACGCGAGCACGAGATGCTTGCCGGGGAACGAGTCGAGTGTGACCTCCTCGCGTTTCTTGTTGCGGAGCGAGAAGGGCGGAGCGGGCTGGCCGATTTCGAGTGTCATGAAAGCAACAGTAACAGCGGCGCCGCCCGCAGTCTCACTTGATCTCGATGCCGGCCTCGCGGAGCCTCCCGAGGAGGCTGATGGCCATCTCGAGGTCGGCATCGCCATCGCCGGGGCCGCCGCCCTGACCGTGCTGAATCAGGTGGTCGACATCGTGGGCCTTGTACCCGAACCGGTCGAGTACTTCCATAGCCTGGCGGATCGCTTCCTGCGTATCCGGAACGTTGCGGGCAACCCAATCGTCGGTGGTACGCATGGCGGGACCTCCTGAGCGTGTCCTTCGACCTTACGCCAGGCAGGCAAGCGTGTCTGCGGCCAACCGGCGTCCCGGGGACGGCCGGACGACCGGGTTTCAATAGGCTCCACCGCAGGACGCTGCGCGGCGCCCGGTCGGGACTGGCACGCGGTGACGGTCAGGACCCTTTGAACTGCGGTTCACGCTTCTCGACGAACGCGCGCGGGCCTTCCTTCGCGTCGTCGGTGGATTGGGCGACGAACATGGCCATCTGGGCGAAGTCCAGGTGCTCATCGAAGGGAATGTTGGCAGAGCGGTATACGAGCTTCTTTGAGAGCTGGACGGCGACACCCGGGCCGCTGGCGATCCGGCGGGCGTACTCCTTGACGCGAGGGAGGAGTTCTTCGGGCTCATAGACGGCGAGGAGGTAGCCCATGTCGAACGCTTCCTGGGCGGTGATCATGCGGCCGGTCCAGATGAGGTCGAGCGCCCGCTGGGTGCCGACGATGCGGGGCAGCGTGTAGGTGCCGCCGTCTCCGGGGATGAGGCCCATGCGGACGTAGGTCATGCCCATTCGCGCCGTGCTGCTGGCGAAGCGGATGTCGGCCATGGTAGCCATATCCATTCCGGCGCCGGCTGCAGCACCGTTGATCGCGGCGATGTACGGCTTTTCGAGCTGGATGAGTGCGCGCGGGATGGGGTGGACGCGGTCGCGGAGGCTGTGGCGGCGGTCGGCGACGGTCGCCTGGGTGCGAAGGACGCCCGAACCGCCCGCTTCCGCAGCGACATTCATACCGCTGCAGAACCCCCGGCCGGCCCCCGTGATGATCAGGGCGCCGACACCGCGGTCGTGATCGGCGCGAACAATCGCATCGGCCCACTCAGTGAGCATCTTGTCGTCGAAAGCGTTGAGGCGCTCGGGCTTGTTCAGGGTGATGGTGGCGACGCCGTCTTCGACGTCATAGAGGATGGCTTCGTAGGACATGGGGGGCTCCCGAAGGGTTGTTGGGGGCGATTCTACGTGGCTGAGAGCCGTTGCGAGCGAAGGAGAAAGATGTCGCGGTACCAACGGGCTGGAATGCAGGGACCAACGCCCCTCGCAAATGCGCGATGACCTGTCACACTTCTACGTCATGGAACGACAATTCACTGACCGCCGTGAAGCCGGGCGACTCCTCGCTGAGATCCTGAAGGGGTACGGCCTGTCAGCTGACGCAGTCGTGCTCGGCCTCGCCCGTGGCGGAGTGCCCGTGGCGTACGAAGTTGCGAGCGCGCTTGGGCTGGAGATGGACGTCCTCCTGGTGCGGAAGCTGGGCGTGCCCCTGCACCCGGAACTCGCGATGGGGGCGATTGCGAGCGGAGGCGTGCGAGTGCTGAACCGGGACATCATCGACGAATTGCGCATCCAGCCGGACGATATCGAGCGGGTGGCTGGAGCCGAGGAACGGGAGCTGCGCCGGCGTGCACTGGCGTACCGGGACGGCCGCGAGCCCGCAGGCGTGCATGGCCGGACGGTGGTGCTGGTCGATGATGGACTCGCAACCGGCGCCTCGATGCGGGCGGCAATAGAGGCTGTACGGCAGATGGGCGCGGCCCGGGTGGTAATCGGCGTTCCAGTGGCCGCGGCTGAGACGTGCGCGGAACTGGAAGCGACGTTCCCGAACCTTGAATGCGCCTGCCCGCTAACGCCCAGCCCGTTCTATGCCGTGGGGCTCTGGTACCGGGAGTTTCGGGCGACCAGCGACGACGAAGTGCGAGAGCTGCTCGCCCGGGCGGCTGGCCGCCGGGACGGGGCGGGCGAAAGGCGGTCCGAGGGGGCGGAAACGTGATCCGGCACGCGGGGGCGAAGGCCGCCGAAGCGCTTCGCGCTGTGGTGCAGCCGCTCACGGGGGCGGCGACTGACTACGACGCGCTCCTCGACCGGATCGGCGATGCGCGACTCGTGCTCATCGGCGAAGCGTCGCACGGCACTCAGGAGTTCTATGAGGAGCGCGCGCTCATCACGCGGCGGCTCATCGTCGAAAAGGGATTCAGCGCGGTCGCGGTGGAAGCGGACTGGCCGGATGCCTACCGCGCGAATGTCTACGCGCGCGGCGCCGGGACAGCGAGAAGTGCGGAGGAAGCGCTTCGCGGGTTCCAGCGCTTCCCGACGTGGATGTGGCGGAACACGGTGGTGGTCGAATTCATCGAGTGGCTGCGCGAACACAACCGGGGGGCGCGGCAACCGACCGGCTTCTACGGACTGGACCTGTACAGCCTGTACCGCTCGATCGAGGGGGTGATCGAGTACCTCGGGCGGGTAGACCCCGATGGGGCCGCCGAGGCGAGGGTTCGATACGCGTGCTTCGAACAGTTCCACGAAGACTGCCAGGCGTATGGCTACTCGGCCTACCGGGGACTGTCCGAGTCGTGCGAGGACGGCGCCGTGCGGCAGCTGCTGGAACTGCGCGAGAAGTCGACAGAGTACGCACGGCGGGATGGGCGCGTGGCGGAGGATGACCTCTTTCACGCGGTGCAGAACGCCCGGCTTGTAAAGAACGCCGAAGAGTATTACCGGACGATGTTTGGCGGGCGGGTCTCGTCGTGGAACCTGCGGGATCGGCACATGGCCGACACGCTGGACGAACTGGCGGAATACCTGCAGAGCGCCAGGGTGGTTGTTTGGGAGCACAACTCGCACGTGGGCGACGCCCGGGCGACGGAGATGGGGCGGCGGGGAGAACACACCGTTGGGCAGCTGGTTCGTGAGCGCCATGGCTCGGAGTCGCACATTGTCGGGTTCACCACGCACCGGGGCGAGGTGACCGCGGCGACGGACTGGGGCGACGCACCCCAACGGAAGCGCGTTCGCCCGGGGAGACCAGACAGCTACGAGGGCCTCTTCCACGATGTCGCGATCCCCTGGTTCGCGCTCGACCTTCGAAAACACGGCGAGCTGGTGGAGCGGGAGCGGCTCGAGCGGGCGATCGGCGTCATCTACCGGCCGGAAACGGAGCGACAGAGCCACTATTTCAAGGTGGATCTTGCGCGGCAGTTCGATGATGTGATCCACATCGACGTGACGACGGCGCTTCAGCCGCTGGAACGGAACCCGCTCTGGGATAGGGGAGAACCACCAGAGACCTACCCCTTCGGAGAGTGATCATGGCAAGCCGAGTCACCACTGAACTCCTGATCGAAACGACCGATGCCGAGCTGCCGGGCGACCTGGTGCTGCCGCGCGACAGCGACGCACTCATCGTGTTCGCGCACGGAAGCGGGAGCAGCCGCCGGAGCGGGCGGAACCGGCAGGTGGCGGCGGCACTCCAGGGAGCAGGGTTCGGGACGCTGTTGTTCGACCTGCTGACACTCCAGGAAGAGGCGGTGGATCAGCATACGGCCGAGTTCCGGTTCGACATTCCGCTGATCGGGCGGCGGATGACGGACGTGGTGGACTGGCTGGAACGCGCGGGCGAGACGAGCGAGCTCGAGGTCGGCCTGTTCGGAGCCAGCACCGGGGCGGCGGCGGCGCTTATCGCGGCGGGCGAGCGCCCGCGGCGGGTCTCGGCGGTCGTCTCCCGCGGGGGGCGGCCGGACCTCGCCGTCGGCGTACTGGACAGGGTGGAGGCGCCGACGCTGCTGATCGTGGGAGAACGCGACACCGAGGTGATCCGCCTGAACGAGATGGCGCGAAGTCACATCCGGGCGGAGTGCGAGCTGGAGATCGTGCCCGGCGCGACGCACCTCTTCGAACAGCCGGGTGCGCTCGACCACGTGTGCGTGCTCGCGACCAGCTGGTTCCAGCGGCACATGTAGACCCGGCGCGCCTTTACGATGCATGGCCCTTTCGGCGAAGTAGAGTGACGGCCATGGCTCAAGTCACTCGGAGGACATTCCTGGCGGGCGCCGCCAGCATAGCCGGCGCGGCTATGCTGGGCTGCGGGCCGGACAAGAGGACCTCTCCGGGGCAGGCGGGCGCGCTCGACATCGAGGTCGCCTTGCACGGTGACCCCACGATGCAACCCACAGCAACGGCAACCGCCACACCCGCGACACCCACGCCGCGGGCCCGTGGCGCCGAGGTACGGCTGTTGCTCGCGGAAACGCCACATGAGACGCCGCTTGTGATTCACCACAGCGGGGTGCAGGGACCGGCGGCGATGGTGCTCGGTGGCGTGCACGGGAACGAGCCGGGCGGATGGATGGCCGGCGACGAAGTGGCAAAGTGGGAGCCTGCTGCGGGCACCTTGCTGGTAGTGCCGCGAGCGAACGTGACGGCGCTCAACGCCTTCGTCCGGACCTTCGAGGAGATCGGCGACTTGAACCGGCTCTACCCGGGCAACCGGGACAGCCCGCTGATGATGGAGCGGATGGCGCACGCCATTCTTGAGGCCGCGCGGGAGTTCGACGCGAATCTCCTGCTGGACATGCATGAGTCGTGGGCGTTCTACGCGGAATACCCGCCGAACTCCGGAACGGGCGCGCTCGGCCAGACGATCACTACGGGAGTGGGCCCGCGGCAGGCAGAGTTCGGGCAGTTGTTGACCGGGAAGGTGAACCCGCACGTGACGCAGCGGGAACAGATGATCGTGCGGGACGGTACGCGTTTCAGCCGGCCGGGCGCGACGCCGGCGCCGAGCCAGGCGAACCGGGGACGAAGCTCGCTTTCGGCGGGCGGTCACGTCGCCGGGCTGACACCGGTGCTGGTGGAGATGGGCCAGACCGACCAACCGTTGGAGCGGCGGATCGAGTTGCACCTGCTGACAGCGCGGGCAGCGCTGGAGATCGTGGGCGTGCTCTAGGAGCCATCGGCCGTATCGCTATACTGGATGGGTGAGCATCGCTGAGAAGAGCACTCGCAAGTGCATCCCCCTCGAGTCGGGAGACCGGCTGACACGCGCGGAGTTTGAGCGGCGGTACTCAGCGCGACCGGACATCAAGAAGGCCGAACTCATCGAGGGAGTGGTGTACGTGGCCTCACCTGTTCACTTCGAAGAACACGCCGAACCGCACGGATTCATCATGCACTGGCTGTGGACGTATCGGTTGCGGCACGCGGGCGTGCGGGTTGGTGACAACGGCACAGTCCGGCTCGACCGAGACAACGAAGCGCAGCCCGATGCTTTCATGTTCAAAGAGGGCGGGAGAGTCGCTCAAACGTCCGATGACTACCTCGAAGGGGCGCCGGACCTGGTGGTTGAGGTTGCCGCCAGCTCGGCCTCGCATGACCTGAACGCGAAGATGCACGTCTACCGGCGGAATGGCGTGCGGGAGTACCTCGTCTGGCAGATCTACGAGGGGCGAGTCGACTGGTTCCGCCTGAGTGCGGAGGGCGTCTATGAGGCGGTTGCACCGGGGGCAGACGGGGTCATCGAGAGCGAGGTGTTCCCCGGATTGCGGCTGGATGTACCTGCGCTGTTGCGGGGCGACCTGGCGGCGGTGATTGCCGCGGTTGGGTGACGCGCCCGGGAGTGTCCGCCGTGGGCAGCCGCCCCGGTACACTGGAATCGTGAACGCCGACGAACTCCGCAGGAACGAGCGCAACCGCGTGGAGGGCATGCGAGAGCACGCCCGGGGCGCGCCTCGCGGCTCGTCGACCATCTCGGAGAAGATACGGAAGCAGTTGGCGGCGCTGCCGGCGAAGCCGGGCGTGTACCTGATGCGGAACGCCGAGGGCGAGGTCATCTACGTCGGGAAGGCGGCGAAGCTGAAAGACCGGGTGCGCTCGTATTTCGGCTCGCCCCACATGATGGAGCCGAAAACGCGCGCGCTGCGCGACCAGATCGATGACTTCGAATACATCGTCGTGGGGAACGCGGGCGAGGCGCTCATCCTCGAAGCGACGCTGATCAAGCGCCACCAGCCGTTCTTCAACATCCGGCTGAAGGACGACAAGCGCTACCCGTACCTGAAGGTCGACATCCAGAACCCGTGGCCCCGGGTGTACATCACCCGGCGGATCGAGAAGGACGGGGCGCGATATTTCGGGCCGTACGCGAGCGCGGGATCGGTGCGGGCGACGCTGGACCTGACGAAGAAGCTGTTCCCGTGGCGCTCGTGCACGAAGGAGATCACCGGGAGAGACGCCCGGCCATGCCTGGACTACTACATCAAGCGGTGTATCGCGCCGTGCACGTCCTATTGCACGAAAGAGGAGTACGACGAGGTCATCGAGCAGGTACTCCTGTTCCTCGAAGGGAAGGCCGATGACGTGCTGCGCCGCCTGCGCAAACAGATGACCGGCGCGGCCGAGCGGATGGAGTACGAGCGGGCGGCCCAGGTCCGCGACCAGATCAAGGCGATCGAGCGGACGGTGGAGCGGCAAATGGTTTCGACCACGCGCAAGGAGGATGTGGACATCTTCGCGATGGCGCGGGACAGCGACCAGGCGTGCGTGCAGGTGTTCTTCGTGCGCGGGACGCAGATGATCGGGCGGGACACGTTCATGCTCGAGGGCGTGCGCGACGAGCCGGACAGCGCGGTGCTCACGAACTTCCTGCTGCAGTACTACGAAGGCGCGCAATACATTCCCAAGCTGGTCGCCATCCCGGCCGAGGCAGACGAACGGGACACCATGGAAGAGTTGCTGACCGAGAAGCGCGGGTCGTCGGTGGAGGTTCGCGTACCCGAACGGGGAGAGAAGCGGCGGCTGGTCGAGCTGGCGGCTGAGAACGCGAAGGAAGCGCTGGCCCAGATGCGCGTGAAGTGGATGGCGGACGCCAACAAGACCGAGCAGGCGCTGGAGCAACTGCGGGAGGAGCTTTCGCTGCCCGAGATCCCGAGGCGGATTGAGTGCTACGACAACTCGAACATCCAGGGTACCAGCCCCGTCTCGAGCATGGTGGTCTTTATCGATGGGAAGCCGGCGACGAACCAGTACCGGAAGTTCAAAGTCAGGACGGTCGAGGGTGCCGACGACTTCGCGACGATGCAGGAGGTGCTGCGGCGGCGGTTCGCCCGGCACGGCCGGGGAGCGGCGGGAGCGGCGGCCAAAGAGGAACGGGGAGGAGCGGAGGCGCGGAGTTCAGATGGGGCCGAAGCCCGTGACACCGCGGACGCGTGGGACCTGCCAGACCTGGTGATCATTGACGGAGGCAAGGGGCAGCTGGGAGCGGCGGTACAGGTGATGCGCGAGCTGGGTGTGTACCAGATCCCCGCGGTGGGGCTGGCCAAGCGGTTCGAGGAGCTGTTCGTACCGGACGAGGACGAGCCCGTCGTGCTGCCGCGAAACTCGGAGGCGCTCTACCTGGTGCAACGCATCCGCGACGAGGCGCACCGGTTCGCGATCACGTACCACCGCCAGGTACGGGCGAAGAGCTCGATCCAGAGCGCCCTCGACACGATCCCGGGCATCGGGCCCAAGCGGAAGAAGGCGTTGCTGAAGAAGTTCGGGAGCGTGAAGCAGATTCGGGAGGCAGAGGTAGAGGACATCGCCGCCACGGTGGGGTTCACGAGGGCGCTGGCCGAGAAGGTGAAAGCCGAGCTCTAGCCGACGCCGATTGACAACCCGCTCACCGCGGACGTTTCATCACGGTATGCGAACGTTCACAGTCTTCCTCTCCCCGGAACTCGAGACCGACGGGTACAGCGTCACGTGTCCGGCCATGCCCGGGGCGGTGAGCCAGGGAGAAGGCCGGGAGGAAACCCTCCGCGACATTCCGGAAGCGATGGAACTCCGGCTCGAAGCGTCCCCCGACAGAAATGCCGAGACGCCCCTCCCGGAGACCCCCGCCCTGATCGCTAGGGAGGTAGCGTGGGTGCTGGAGTGGCGCGCCGAAGAAGGCTGTCCACTCGTGGCGGACACGGCCACCATCACGCTACCGGCAGCCGTCGCCGCTTGAGCCGAATTGGAGGCATCAGCGGCAAGATCATGATGGCCTTGGCTGAATCGCGTGGCTGCACCTTCTCGCGCACCCTCGCGACCACTTCATCTACTGACACCCATCGTTCGCCGGTGACCCGTCTCTCCCGGCTCACCGTGAACGAGCCCAACAGTGAGTGAAATGGCCCGCTTTCTCGCGCTCGGCGACTCCTACACCATCGGCGAATCGGTTGACCCTGAAGAACGCTGGCCGGTCCAGCTCGCCGCCATGCTGCGCGAGCGCGGCATCGATGTTGCCGAGGCCGAAATCGTCGCCACGACGGGCTGGACCACCGATGATCTTGCCTCGGCGATCGTGGAGCGTGAGCCGCGCGGGCCGTACGGCCTGGTCTCGTTGCTGATCGGCGTGAACAACCAGTACCGGGGGCAGCCGCTGGAGGAGTACCGCAGGCAGTTTCGCGGCTTACTGGAGCAGGCGATTACGTTCGCCGGGGACGAGCCCGGGCGGGTTCTCGTGCTTTCCATCCCAGATTGGGGGGTGACGCCGTTCGCGGAGGGCCGCGACCGGGACCAGATCGCTCGCGAGATTGACGCGTTCAACGCGGTGAACCGGGACGAGTCGGCCAGTGCCGGTGCCCGGTACGTGGATGTCACACCGACCTCGAGAATGGCCGCGGCTGACCGACGGCTGATGGCGGAGGACGGACTACATCCTTCGGGGCTGATGTACCGGGCGTGGGCGGAGCTGGCGTTGCCTGGGGCGCTGGCGGCGCTCGCGGCCTGAACAGACTCTCCATGCGTTGAGGGGCGGTCCAAGACCGCGATGGGTGCCTCCCGAATGGTGTTGTTACGTTAAGGTGAGTGACCCCGCGGCCATCGACGGGCGCCACGCGATCGCCTACTGTGATCGTGGATTGCCACATGGCTGACAAGTTCGAACGAGAGATCGAAGAAATCCTGTCGAAGCTCGACGACAAGCTGCCGCCAGCAGACGAGAAGTCGCCGATTTCGCTATCGTCGCGCCGCCAGGCAAAGGCGAAGTCCTCCCGGCCGCGAACGCCACGGACGAATCCACTGTCCCGGATCACGCCTACCACGCTGCTATTTGCCGGGGCGGGGATCATGTTCGGGGGGCTGCTGCTTTCGAACTTCTGGGGGCCGCTGATCTGGGCGTCGCTGAGCGGAGTGCTGCTGTTCTTCGGCGCGTTTTTGTGGTCATTCCGGCGGACACCACGGGCGGAGCGGGGTTCCGGGCCGAAGGGAGTGTACTGGCGCGACCGGTACATCGAGTACGGGCCGCCGACAGCTTCGGGTGGCTCCCGCATCAAGAACTGGTTCAGACGGAAGTAGCGTTTCCGGGCGTTTAACCGCCTGCATCCGTACGCTCGCTGGTATGCGTCCTCTGATCGCCCTCATTCCACTGCTGGCGTTTCTCACTGTGGCCTGCTCGGACAAGTCCGAGGGAGCACCCGCCGCGGCAGCCGCGGCAGCCGTGAGCCCTACCGCCTCCGATTCCTCGGCGGGCGAAGCGAGGGTCACTCCCGCCACCGGAGGTGGGCCCACCGGCTCAGCAACCGGGCCGGCGGAACACGACGCACAGCGGGCGCTGGCACATGTGGTCGAGCTTTCGAAAGAGCCTCGGGTCTCCGGGACGCCGGCCGAGACGCGCGCCGCGACGTACATCGCCGACCAGTTCCGTTCGAGCGGCTACACCGTCGAGGTGATGGAGTTCGAGTTCGACGGCGATCGTTTCCGAGCGGGAGAGGTTACGTTCGACGGGAAGACCATCGAAGCGCTAACGCTCGCGGGGAGCCCGGGCGGAGCAGTAAGCGCGCCTGCGGTGTTCGTTGGGCTGGCAGACGAAGAGGGCATCGCCGGACGCGACCTGACCGGCAAGATGGCAGTGGCGGAGCGCGGGGTGCTCAACTTCGGGGTGAAATACGAGAACGCCAGGGCGGCGGGCGCTGTGGGGCTGGTGGTGGTGAACAACCGGCCGGGGTCGTTCTCGGGCAACCTGGCGACGGGCGCGCGCATCCCGGTCGTGGGCGTATCCCAGGAGGACGGTGCGGCCGTCATCGAGGCGGCGAAGGCGGGGCAGGAGATTGGTCTGGAAGCGCCGCCGACCGTTGGCCTCACGAAGGCGCTGAACGTCATCGCAAGGCCCAGCACGGACTCGCAGTGCGTTGTGCTGGTGGGCGGCCACTTCGATACGGTGCCATCCGCGCCCGGCGCGAATGACAATGCGAGCGGAACGGCGAACGTGATTGAACTGGCAAGGGCGCTGGCGGTCGACGGGCTGGACGAAGGCATTTGCTTCGCGGCCTTCGGCGCGGAAGAGTCGGGGCTGTATGGGAGCAAGGCGCTGGTTGAGCGGCTGCGTTCCGAAGACACGCTGCCGAGGTACATGGTGAACCTGGACGTGACTGGCATTGGGACGGGCGTCGAAGTGATCGGCGACGGGCCCCTGGCGCAAGCGGCGCTTGCCCTCGCTGCCGAGGCGGGCATACCTGCCGTGCCTTCAAGGCTGCCTGCCAATTCGGGAAGCGACCACGAGAGCTTCCGCAACGCAGGGATCGAGACCGTGTTCTTCACATCGGGAGACTTCTCGACGATCCATTCGCCTGCGGATGCGGTGGCGGACATCGAAGCGGAAATGCTCGACCAGATCGGCGATGTCGCGCTGCTTGTGGTGCAAGATCTCCTGGCGGAAGTTGCCCAAGGATAGGAGGGCTGCCTAGCATGGCATCGATGCGCAGGTACTTTCCGATAACGGTATTGCTGGGCGGGCTCGTGGCCGGATTGGCGGCCACGGCCTGCGGGGGTGGTGGCAGCCCCGAAGAAGAGGGCAACGGCGAGCGGATCACGGACCCGGCGCGGGTACCGAGTTCGACGCCCGTGCAAAACCCGACGCTCTACAAGATCCAGGGCAACCAGGTCACGCTGGTCGGTGGAGACACGTCGCTGCTTACCCCGGTGGCAGGAAAGACACCGGCCAGCGGCAAGAGCTACACGGTGAAATCCGGCGATACCTGCTCGCAAATCGCAGCCGACCACGGGGTCACGACTGATGCGCTTATCAAGGCGAACCCCACCGTGTGCGACACGCTCAACGTGGGCGACGTGTTGCGCATCCCGGCGGCGGCAGCGACCCCAACGCAGACATCAGGCGGGCTCACTTCGAACCCGACGGTCCGCGCGACGGCCACGACTGCACCTGGCGGCGGGACCGGTGGCTCTGGTAAGACGTACACGGTGCAGTCGGGCGACACGTGCGCCGACATCGCTGAGAGTTATGGCGTGCTGATCGCTGACATCATTGCTCTGAACGGCCTGTCGCCGGATTGCCCCCTGCAGGTGGGGCAGGAAGTCAAGATCCCGTAGTCGGGAACAAGCCGGGCGCTATCGGGCGGCCGGGACCAGGACTTCAGCGATCCTCGCGACCGGGACGCCGGTGCGACGGGCGGCCTCGCCCAGGCGCAGGTCCATATCGTCGCGTGAGAGGCCGAGTTCATGGAGCCTGGCGGCGGCGCCGGGCCGTGTGCGAACGAGTTCGTAGATGGAAGCGTTTCCGGGCAGCCGTAACGTAGTCGCGTTCATGTCGTTCACCCCTACAGCAGCTTCGACCCTCTCGATGACACTCGCGTATCGGGAGGGTGAATGCTGTGTTTCGCCACAGAGAGAGTAGGCCGGCAAGGGTCTAGAGTCAGCCCCCATCTACCAAAGATTCACTATGGCACCTATTACTTCTAGGAGGGGTGCGGCCGGCCCGCCTGGGTAGGGCGCGCACCCGTATCGGGCGAGAACCCAATGCACCCATGTTTGCAGCGGCTGATGAACGGACCGTTACTCTCGTATGACGCGGGTGTGCCGCGCTATCCGCGAGGAAGTTCGGAGAGGACTTCTGCCGTGTGTTCGCCGAGCTTGGGGGCGGGGCGGCGCAGTTCCCATGGCGTCTCGCTGAACTGGTAGGGGGCGCCGGGCATGCGGACGGGGCGGTCGTCCCGGCCCTCTCCGGTCACCTCCACCCAGAAGCCCCGGTCTTCCCAGTGCGGATCGGTCAGTGCCTCATCGGGGGCGCGGACAACGCCCCAAGACTGGCGGCGCTCCTGGCCGCCGCGATAGATCTCATCCGCCGGGTGGGCGGCAATGAAGCGGCCGACCTCCACCAGGATTTCGGCTGCTTCGGCGGTACCTCGGGCTGGCTGGCGCGCAGTTGGTTCGTCGAAACGCGGTTCATCAAGCTGGAGGCCAAAGCCTTCGGACTGGAACCATTCCTTGATCTTCTTCCAGCTGGCGTTGTCGCGTCCCACGCCGAAGATGAGCGCGTAGCGGTCATCTTCGGCCGGGTAGAGCCATGGTTCACTGCGCGTAGCTGCCGCATGCCGGCCGGTCTGGCGGATGACGTTCACGCGTTTCGTGAACCAGTAGGGCAGGCCAACCTCAGTGGTGCTGCTGAGGGCCTCGTGCATCGACGCATCGACGTGCTGGCCATGGCCGGTGCGGTCACGATAGAGGAGGGCGGCGAGGATGCCCTGAACGGCGTAGTGGCAGGCTGTGTTGTAGCCCTGATCGCCATGGCCGCGGATAGGTGGGGCGCCTTCAACGTCGGAGGGGTCGTAGCCGTTCATCATCATAGGACCGCCGAGGGCAAGTCCGGTGAGGTCGGTGGCGCGGTAGGTGGCCCAGGGGCCGTCCTGGCCGAACGGGGTAACGGAGCACCAGATCAGGGAGGGAGGAGGGAGGAGGGAGGAGCCCCCGCGACCGCGCCACCCCGGACTCCGTCCGGGAGGAGCGAGCGGTGGCCGAGGCCGTGGAGATCGAGGGAGCCCGGAGGGCGGTCTTCGATGACGATGTCAGCGGAAGCCACGATCTCCCGCCAGGCAGCCGCGCCGGTTTCGGTTTCGAGGTCCAGGACCACGGAGCGCTTATTGGTGTTGTGGTACCAGAAGTTGAGCGAGCGGTTGGGGCCGGAGATGTCGTCGACGAAAGGGCCGACGGCGCGGGCGGTAGAGCCGGAGGGCGGTTCGACCTTGATGACGTCGGCGCCCATGTCGGCCAGGAGCTTCCCGGCGAGTTGGCCAGGCTCGTCGCAGAGTTCGACGACGCGGAGTCCGGTGAGCGGGCCGCTCACATGAAGACTCCCATCTCCTCGTGTTCGGCGAACTCTTCGGGCGAAAGGCCGAGGATGTCCTGGATCACGCGGGACGTGTGCTCACCGATGAGCGGGGAGGCGGTGAGCAGGGCGCCGGGCGTTGCCGAGAGGCGGGGCGTGATGCCGTCGAACTCGGATGCCTCGCCCATCTCAGCGTGGGGCATCGTATGCCACCAGTTGCGGGCACGGAGCTGTTCGTCGCGCTCGAACCGGTCACCGGGCGTCTGGCAGACACCGGCAGCGACACCCGCTGCCTGGAGGACCTGCATTACGGCGTAGTCCTCGCGGCCGGAGGTCCATGCCGCGATCCCGGCGTCGAGGTCGTCCTGGTATTCGAGGCGGCCGGCGTTGGCGGCAAAGCGCGCCTCGACGGCCCAGGCGGGTTCGCCCATGGCGCGGACCATCGCCTGCCACTCCGCATCGTTGCGGACGGCGATGGCGACCCAGCGGTCTTCCCCGGCGCAGGGGTAGGTATTGTGCGGGGCGATGGCGGGCTCCCAGGCGCGGTTGCCGGGAGGCATACCTGGCCGCCGCCAGCTGCGGCCGTTGACGGTGGCATCGAGGATGGCCGGCCCGGTGAGGACCATGCCTGTTTCGACCTGCGAGATGTCGATGTACTGGCCCTGGCCGGTCCGGTTGCGGTGATGGAGGGCCATCATGATGGCGATTGCACCGTAGTAGCCGGCGGTGTGGTCCATGTACGAGTATCCCCAGCCGGCCGGGGGCTTGCCGGGGAGGCCAGACATCAGGGTGAGCCCGCTGAGAGCCTGGGCGGTGGGTCCCCAGGTGGTGAAGTGTTTGTCGCGGCCCGTGTGCCCGTATCCGGAGATGGAGCAGTAGATGATGCCCGGATTGATAGCCCGCTGGGCCTCGAAGTCGAGCCCCCAGGATTCGAGGACGCCGCTGGAGAAGTTCTCGATAACGACATCGCTGACCGCGATGAGTTTGTGCAGGAGCTCCATGCCCTGGGGGTGGCGGACGTTCAGGAGGATGCTCTTCTTGTTGCGGTTGAAGTAGTTGAAGAAGCCCGAGTTGTTGAGGGTGGTGCGTTCGCCGTTGATCGGCCGGCCGAGCCGGATGGGGTCGACCGCCTGGGCGTGTTCGACCCGGATGACCTCGGCGCCGAAATCGGCCAGCACGCGGGTGGCGGTGGGCCCCGCGATGATCCAGGTGAGGTCACAGACGCGGATGCCGGTGAGGGGCAGGTCGGTCATGGGGCGGGATTATAGAGAGAAGTGCAAAGTGCGGAGTGTGGAGCTGGTAGCTGGAGCGGGGTCTCCGGGGTTCGCGTAGGATCGGGGCAATTCAAGCTCAGGAGTGCCCGAATGACCGAGCCGGCTGTTGTTGAGAGTGACTTCTTCGAAGTGATTGGCACGCAGCGGGCCATGCGGCGGCTGAAACCGGACCCGGTGCCCGAGGAGTACATCAAGAAGATCATCTGGGCGGCCACGCGGGCGCCGAGCGGGGGCAACCGGCAGGGTTGGCGCTGGCTGGTCATTACGGACCCGGAGAGCAAGGAAAAGATCCAGCAGTGGTATCACGAGGGGTGGTCGAAGATGACCGCAAGCGGCTATGGCGCCGGCACGAACCTGCCGGAGGCCGAGCGGCTCAGCAACGAGCGGGTGATGAAGAGCGCGACTTACCTCGCGGAGCACATGCACGAGGTGCCGGTGCTGATCCTCGCGTGCTCGCTCACGGGGAACGGGGATATCACCTCGGGTTCGAGCATCTACCCGGCGGTGCAGAACCTGATGCTCGCGGCACGGGCATTAGGTCTGGGGACCGCGCTGACCACTGTGCACCGGGGGTGGCAGAAGGAGATCCGGGAACTCTTCGGGATCCCGGAGAGCGTGGAAACGGCCGCGCTCATCCCGCTCGGGTGGCCGAAGGGCAAGTTTGGTAGCGGCTTCCGGAAGCCGGTGGAGGACGTGACGTACTGGGAGAAGTGGGGCGCGAAGAAGGCGTGAGGCCTCGGGCATGAGGCATGAGTGGAGCGGTGCCGATGCGTAACCCGGTCGAAACGCGGAAGCTGAAGTTCGACGGGACGGCCAAGCCTTCGTGGCATGGCGACCTTGTGGACGCCGTGGACGACCGCTGGCTGGTGGTGTTTTTCGAGCGGCCCGCGTACGCCATTCGCGGGGAGGCGGTGGCGTATGCGCTGCAGTTCTACGGGATGCGACAGCCGCTCTCGATCCTCGTGTGCTTCGATGACACGGGAACCGTGATGGAGTGGCAGTGCGACGCGGGGCTGCCTGCGATCATCCGCGGACGCGTCATCGAGTTCACGGACCTGGACCTCGACGTGATGGTAAACCCGGACGGGACGCATTACGTCCGCGACGTGGAGGACTTCGAGACGCGGAGCGCGGCGATGGGCTACAGCGAGGAAGCGAAGCAGGCGGCGTGGAAGGGGGTCGCGCTGGCGCTGCTGCTGGTGAAACGCAAGCGGTACCCGTTCGACGGCAGCGGGGAGGCGCTGCTCGGCAGGGTGCTGGCGGCGCAGGGGCCGGTGTAAGGTTGGAGCGGGCGGACAGACTCTTAGTCAGCCTGCCGGGAGATGTACATGACCGACCACAGCACCGGACTCCAGCTACGTTCGCTGATCAAGCCGGAAGGCGTCCTCGAGCTTTCGCTCGTGAACGTCGCGACACCCGCGCCGGGGCCGGACGAGGTGGTCGTTCGCGTCGAGGCAGCACCACTGAACCCATCCGACATGGGATTGCTCTTTGGCGGCGCGGACATGACGACGGCGAGAGCCGGGGGAACCCCGGATAACCCGGTGGTGACGGCGCAGCTGCCTCCGGCGGCGCTCCGCGCAATGGCTGCACGGGTCGGCCAATCGCTGCCTGTGGGCAACGAAGGGGCCGGGGTGGTCGTAGAGGCCGGGAGCTCACCAGTCGCACAGGCATTGCTGGGCAAGACGGTCGCAATCCTGGGCGGGTCGATGTACTCGCAGTACCGCACGCTCGAGGTAGGGCAGTGCCTGCTGCTGCCGCCGGGCACGACGCCCGAACAGGGCGCCTCGTGCTTTGTGAACCCCCTGACCGCGCTCGGCATGACAGAGACCATGCGCCGCGAGGGCCACACGGCCCTGGTTCATACGGCAGCCGCTTCGAACCTGGGGCAGATGCTGCAGAAGCTCTGCATCAAGGACGGGATCCCGCTCGTGAACATCGTCCGGAGCCAGCAGCAGGCCGGCATCCTGAGAGGCATCGGCGCGACCTACGTGTGCGACACGGGTTCGGCCACGTTCATGGGCGACCTGGTCGAAGCGGTCGCGGCAACCGGGGCGACCCTGGCCTTCGATGCGATCGGTGGGGGCCGGCTGGCGGGCCAGATCCTGGCGGCGATGGAGATCGCAGCGAACCGGAACGCTACCGGGTACAGCCGCTACGGGTCGACCGTCCATAAGCAGGTGTACATCTACGGCAGCCTCGACCCCGGGCCAACGGAGTTCACGCGGGCATTCGGCACGTCGTGGGGTATCGGTGGGTGGCTACTCACGCCGTTCCTGCAGAGAGCCGGGGCCGAAGCCGCACAGGCGCTGCGGGAGCGGGTAGCCTCGGAGATCACGACGACGTTCGCGAGCCACTACACGAAGGTCGTTTCGCTGCGGGAGGCCCTGAAGCTTGAAGAGATCGCGATCTACCAGAAACGGGCCACGGGCACGAAGTACCTGATCAATCCGAACAAAGACATCGCCTCCCGCTGAACCTCCGGAATCCCCGTAAGATGGCGCCCACATACCGGAGGTGACCGATGGCATTCCTGGACCGCGACGGCGTGCGGATCTACTACGACGCTCAGGGGAGCGGCCCGGCCGTGCTGCTGAGCCACGGCTACGCCTCGACTTCGCAGATGTGGACGAAGCAGGTGGAAGCGCTGAAAGACCGCTACCGCGTGATTACGTGGGACATGCGCGGGCACGGACAATCCGATAGCCCCGACGACCAGTCGCTCTACTCAGAGGAGGCGACCTGCGGCGACATGGCGGGGATCCTGCGGGAACTCGGGATCGAAAGGGCCATCGTGGGCGGGCTCTCGCTCGGAGGCTACATGTCGCTGGCATTCAACGTGCGCTACCCGGAGATGGTCAGCGCGCTGATGCTGTTCGACACTGGTCCCGGGTACAAGAACCCGGTCGGACGCGAAGGCTGGAACAAGACTGCCGAAGGGCGGGCCGTGGCCTTTGAGACGAAGGGGCTCGAATCGTTGGGGCGCGGCGCTGAGGTGCGCGTTGCGCAACACCGTTCGGCAGCGGGGCTGGCGAAGGCGGCGCGGGGGATGCTCGCGCAGTTCGATTCACGCATCATCGAGTCGCTCGAACACATCAGCGTGCCGACGCTAGTGCTGGTGGGGGCGAAGGACGAGCCGTTCCTGGGCGCGACGGAGTACATGCTGAAGAAAGTCCCGGGGGCGCAGCGGGCGGTGATCGCCGATGCGGGCCACGCCGCGAACATCGACCAGCCGGAGGCGTTCAACGCCGCCGTCGAGGCGTTCCTGGCCGGTCTCTAGCTGACCTGGTGGGACCATGGGCCACCGCGCATATCGGGCGGCCCATGGTATGCTTTGAGCACACCGACCCCCTTGTGAGGGTTTTCACTTGACCTATTCGATCGTTGAAACGTGCATTGGATGCACCGCCTGCACGAAGCGCTGCCCGACAAACGCCATCACCGGCGAGCGCAACCAGCTCCACGTCATCGACCCGACGCTCTGCATCGACTGCGGCGCGTGCGGGATCGTGTGCCCCCCGGAGGCGATCATCGACACGTTCGGGGACGTCTGCCGCTCAGTCAAAAAGAACGACTGGCCAAAGGCTGTGGTCATCGAGGAAAAATGCATCGGCTCGGGCTGCGAGTTGTGCATCAACATCTGCCCCTTCGATGCACTCAGCCTGCAGCACACCGACCGGATCGACGACTTCTTCGGCGTGAGCACGGTGGACGAGAAGAAGTGCACCGGCTGCCGGTTGTGCGAGGACGTGTGCGGCTGGGACGCGATTCATATCTTCCCGCTGAAGCACGAGGTCCTGAAGGACTGGAGCGAACTGACGCCGGAAGAGCAGCGCGTGGTGACTGCCGCCCGGGAGGCGCTGCGGGTCACGTAGGCGAGCGGTGTGGTGAACCACCTGAGGGGCGCTGGTTTGGCGCCCCGGTTTCCATCATGTCTCCAGGGCGTTGATCTTCGCCGCTAGGGCGAGGTCTTTCGGGGTCACGCCGCCGGCGTCGTGGGTGGTGAGAATCACGTCCACACGGTTGGAGACCCACTGGATTTCGGGGTGGTGGTCCAGGACTTCGGCGGTGGCCGCGACCCGGACCACGAAGGCGAGCGCATCGATGTGGTTGGCAAAAACGAAGCGGCGAAAGATGCTCTTCTCGTCCTCGAACGTCCAGCCTTCGAGCGCGGCGAGGGCGTGGCTGACCTGGGTGTAGCTCAGCGGTTCGACCATGGGGGGCCTCCGGGGTAACGCACTCTTACCGGTTCGTAGCGCGTTGCGGGCATAGTATGGGGAGAACTATGACGTGGGAACCGTCCGGGGAGAGACGCGTTTCACGCCGTTGGGTACTCAAGGCGACGGGCCTTGCGGCCGGTGCGGCCGGGCTCGCGGCGCTTGGATGCAGCGGAGGCTCGAAGGAACCTCCGGGTGACTCACCGACCCCCGTGGCCACCGGTGACGAACAACCGACGCGGGCGTCCGGGACTTCCACCGCCACACCGCCGAGCGGAAAGCACGGGGAAACGCTGCGCTACACCGGTTACGTGCAGCGCGATAGCTTTGCCGACCCGCACCGCACCCAGGCGGGGCCGTTCTACGGGCAGCAGGCACTGGTGTTCAGCCGGTTGCTTTCCTACGCGGACCAGTCGCAGGGGACGATCGTGACCGACCTGGCGGAGCGGTTGCCCGAGATGCCGGACGGCCAGACGCTCGTGTTTCGGCTGAAGCCCGGCGCACGCTGGCAGGACCTGCCTCCGCTCAACGGACGGGCAGTGACAGCCGAGGATGTGAAGCACTCGATCGAGCGGCAGATGAGCGGCGATACATCGTTCGTGCGGGCGCCCCAGTGGGCTGGCATCGACACCATGGAGGTGAGCGACCCGGGGACGATCACGTTCAAGCTGAAGGCTCCGCTGGCGACCATGCAGCACCGGTTTGCGGACGTGAACTCGTTCATCGTCGCCCCGGAATTGAGCGAAGGAAACGGGCAAATCGGCCTCGACCGGCAGGTAGGGAGCGGTCCGTTCCAGTGGGTGGAGTGGAGCGATGAGAAGTTTGCCAGCGTGCGCCGGAACCCGGCATGGTTCGGGGGCGACCGCCGCCCGTACCTGGACGGGATGTCGCTGATCCAGCCTGCGACCACGGTGGAGGTGGAGGCAGGGCTCCGGACGAAGGACATCGACCTTGCGTTCGTGAACCGGTCACTCGCCGACAGGCTGAAGCGCTCACTGCCGGAGCTGGTGGAGAACACGGTGGGCCATTCGCTGTTCTTCGGTGTCCGGTACTCCCTGGTGAACGCCCCCTACAACGACCTGCGCTTCCGGTCGGCGCTGACGATCGCGCTGGACCGGCGCGGAATGATCGACCGGTTCTTCGGCGGCGCGGGAGGAGTGAACCCCTGGATCAGCTGGCCGGTTTCGCGCTGGACGCTTCCGGAGAGCGAGCTGACCTCGGTGGCGGGCTACCGGCCAGGCGCGGGCGGCCGCGCGGAGGATCTCCGTGAGGCGAAGGCGTTGCTCGATGCGTTCCTCGCGGACAAGCAGCTGCCCGAGGACGGGCTTCCATTGCTGGTGCTCGACTCAGCCGAAGCATCAACCGGGATGGGGACCGTGATCTCCGAGCAGCTCGCGCTTGGACTGGGGCTGAAGGTGAACGTGGTCCCCGTGGACCTGGCGACGCTCTCGGGGATGCTGCTGACCGCGGAGGCGCCCTTCGCCGCGGGTCCCGATACGGGCTGGATCGACCTGGACGACTGGGTGTACCCGTATTTCCACAGTGCGGGGACGAAGAACAGCTTTCCGCTGGTCGACAAGGACCTGGACGCGCTGATCGAGGCGCAGCGGATCGAGTTCGACGCGGCGAAGCGGCAGCAGGTCGGGTACGAGATCCAGCGGAAGCTGCTGACCGTGAATGCGGGAGTGAACCTGGTCAGCGAGCGCGTTGTAACGCTGGGCTGGCCGTACGTAAAGGGCTTCCCGCTGGACACAACCGACGGGTACCAGGACCGGCTCGCCGACTGCTGGATCGACCGGTCCGACCCCACGTTCCGCGGGCGGCGCTAAGTCAACTGGCGATTTTCACTTCAAACCGGTATCCGGAGCCGCGCACCGTGCGGACCGAGCGGGACGCGGCCGTGCGTTCGAGCTTGCGGCGGATGTTGGAGACGTGGCGGCGCAGGATCTGGAGGTAACGGGCGTTTGCCTCGGTGCCCCAACCCCGTTCGATGATTTCGGCGGCCGATATGGTGCGGTTCGGTTGTGCAAGGAGGATGGCGAGGATCTCGGCTTCGCGCTCGGTCAGGCCAATTTCCAGGTCTGGAAGGCGGAACACCGATCGGACAGGGTCGAGCTCGAAGGGGCCTGCCACGACGAGGTCAGCCTCGGCGATGCCATCCCGCGCCATGGCGAGAATGCGCCGCTGGACCGCCGGGGTATCGAGGTCGCCCCTCGCGATGCCATCCATCTCCGGGCGGAAGGTGCCGGGGATGGCCATGCCCGGCACGCTCGGGTCAAGCGCGTAGAGAACGGGCACAAGCCTCCATCGGCGGTGGGCGTGGAAAGCAGAGACAAGATCCTGCTGCTCATCGACGTCGATGCCGCAAAGGACGAGGAGATCGAAGACGCGCGTCGCAGCGGTGGCAAGCGCGGGTGCCGGGTCGTTCGCGATTTCGAGGGTGATGTGTTCGGCAAGAATCCCCCGACCCGCGACCGCGTCAGGAGTGCCGGGGAAAATTACCAGTACCTTGGGCATTGGGGGACTCTCCAGGAGACGCCGGCTCAGCGGGTGCCTGTGGGGCCCCAGGATCCCCTTCCCCACATCCAACCGCCAATGGACAGCGTAGGGACGGGGGCATTGCCCGGGTAATCAGGGCAACCCCGCGTTGGGTCCTGAAGAACGCTGAGGAGCGGCCCCGGAGACAGCTAGAATCCGCGCTCGACGAGCTTCCTGGCGATCTCCGCAGGGTCGGGGTTGTAGGTGCCGTTCCGTATCTGCTCACGGAGGGCGCGGACGCGTTCGGCCCGGACTTCGCCGGCTTCTTCGACAGCCTCGATTGCACGCGCAAGGGCACGCGCCTCCGACGTGATGCCCGCAGTGTCGACGCGTTCGGCTGCCGCCGGAGGTGTCACACGCTGACGTGCCCCTGCAAGGTCATAGACGACCCCGCGGGCAGCACCGGTGCCGGATGTTTTCCTCACACCAGCCATAGGTTCCATTCCTCCAGGACGTGCAGGTTCATGCTAGGCATCGTCCTTCGTGTTTTCAATGGTAGCCAGCGTGCCGACAACCACCAGACGGTCCTTCAAATCACGTGTGCAGGTGATGAGCGTAACCGCCGCGACGCTATCCGACCTGAGGAGGTGGACAGCATCGGGAGGCACGACGAGCACGCGTTCGATGGTGTAGAGATAGCGGGCGCCGCCGGAGTAGACCTCGATGGAATCACCGGGCACAACCGTGTCGAGCGCCGAGAAGGCGGCGAGATTCCGGCGATCAGCCACCGAGACGTGGCCCGTGATGACCATGTTGCCCGGTTGGCCCGGAAGCGCGGAATCGATGTGGTGGCCCGCGGCGCGCCAGGCGGTCTCCCAGACTGGGACACCGTCACTCAGGACCACGCCGACTTCGGCAACCGGTGCATCGACGCCAGCGGCCGGGATGACGATGCGCGTGGGCAGGCCGCCGCGGGAGATCGATGGATAGGTCTCCGCTTCCGGCCCGGACTCGGGTGGGATGGTACCGGCGAGGGTGATGCCGTTGGAGTCGTCGGGACCACCCGGGTTTGCGGCGGTACCGGCCCAGGCGAACGCACCCGCTGCGATGACGCACAGCCCCGCGACGAGCCACGACCGTGAAAGCCTGAACCGAACGTTCCGGGCCATTGCTTCTTTCTCCCGCGACAGCCGCAGCGATGGCGGTCTGTCCTGCCGTGAGTGTCGGCATCGACGGGTCGATCTTGACCGCCCGATCAGGCGCGGAGCGATGGCCAAACGGTGACAAATCGAGTGCGGGTGAAGGAGTTTACGCAGGTGAGCGCGTGCGGCGACTGAGCGTTTACGCGAAGCGGCTGGACGCTGCGTAGGCAGCGTTCGTGCGGCCCCCGCGCCGGAGGGCAGCCATGCGCTCGCCGGTGTCGGCAAGGACCTGGCCGAGGGCGCTCGCAACGCGCAGGTCGAGGGTGATCAGTTCGTTGAGCGCCTGGTGGTCGGCGAGGGTGGCACCCGTTGAGAGCCCGGTAAGCGCCTGGCAGGCTGCTTCATGTTCGAGCCAGAGTACTTCGAAGGCGCCGGTATCGCCCGCGGTGAGCGCGGCGAGTGCCCGCCGTGCGGATTGCAGGGCTGATTCGAGGTGCTGGCTGGCCATCTAGGCCGCGGCCTCGGCGCCGAGGCGACCGGGAGCGCGGGCCGCCCGGAGCTCGGCCGTGGCCACACGCCACGCGTCGGCGATGGTGGCGATGTGCCGTTCCACCTCGATGAGCTTTTGCATGTCGCCGACCGAGGATTCGATGATGAGGCGCAAGCAGTACGCGTAGAGGGCAGCCAGGTTCTCGCTGAGTTCGCCCTGGCTCATATCGAGGGTAGAGCGGAGCTCGCCGATGATGAGATAGGCGCGGTTGGTCTCGTCGTTGAAGCCCCTGGCGTTCCCGTTCTCGTGGTGGAGACGCGCCTTCTTGAGTGCCTTCACGGCGCCGTCGTAAAGCATGGTTGTGAGCGTGACCGGGTCGGCGGTGGTTGCTTCGACAGTGCGGTAGGCGGCGTAGGGGTTGCTCGACATGGGCTCGCGTGGCTCCTGTGGTTGCTCGCTGTGGGGATCGGCTGGCAGCGGCGGGTTGCGCAGTGGGGAGATCCCTCAGGCTACTTCTGGCTGCTGTTGGCGTTCATCTGAGCGGACATTTGTTGAAGCGAGGAGAGGATGCCCTGGGCACGAGCCTGGGCCTGTTCCATGGCGGCGAACTTCTTTCGGAGCACTTCCATCTCCTTCTCGATGCGTTCCTCCATCACCGCGATGCGATTGGCGATGTCCTTGGTGACGGAGGTGTAGGAGTCCTGACGCTTCTGGAGGACGCCGCCGGCGCCAGCCTGGTTTTCGGCGTACTGCTTCAGGCGCTGGATGACGCTCTGCGTGGTCGCCGTGACGGTGACGGTGTGGGTACCCGCCTGGAGGACACCAGCGATACTGAGCGCCATCCCAGGAATCAGGCTCGTGTTGGTGCCCCCGGCGAGCACCAGGGCCGTCGTCGTCGTTGTTGGGCCGCCATTGGCCGGTGTGAAGTCGGCGGTGAGATTCCCGGCTCCGTCATCGGTGATGACATACTTCCCGGGAGCGGTGCCCGTGTACGTCCCCGTGAGGCCGGCAATGGAGCCGGTGCCAGCGGGTTCGAGCGAGCCCGTGAGTGTGAGGGCGCTGAGCACCGACTGGACGGCCGTGGGGTCGGCGGCGAGGGCGCTATTGAACTTCGTTTCATCGAACTGGAGCGTGTTAGTAGTGCCGATGGCGGAGCCCACGGCGCCGAACGAAATACCGAGCTGCGAAAGCGTGGTGTATTGGCCCGGGAGGTTGAGCCCGGCGCCGGTGACGATGCTATGGAGGTCGGACTTCAGTTGGCGAAGGCTGGCATCGCCGCTCAGGGGCCCCGAGGTGTTATTCGTCTTCGAACCGTCGGCCTTCGTGACGGCGTCAATGGCCTTCATCACGTTGTTGAACTCGGCCACAAAGTCCTTTACCGCGTTGGCGGCTGCCGCTGTGTCCTGGCTCACAGTGACGGTGACCGGCGAGCCCGAGGTGAGCGAGTTCAAGGTGAGGCTGGTGCCGTTGTAGCCGATGGAGTTGGTGGCGGCACTCTGGGCCGGGCCGCCGTCAATGGAGTACTCCGCGTTTTCTCCGGTGCTAGTGGTCGCGCCCGGGAGCCCGAGCTTCGCCGCCAGGTCGCCCCCGGCGCCATCGTCCTCCACGGTGAGCGAGAGCGCGCCGGTGGCCTTGTTCTGGAGCTTGATGGTGTCGGTCAGCGAGTCGTACTTCGCGGTGACGTTGGCGGTGCTCGCATTGATGCGGTTGATGAGGTCGGTCAACGAATCGTTGGCCGCGTTGTAGGCGACGTCAACGCCATTGAGCTTGATGAAGTGGTCGCCCGCGGCCGGAGCGCCGCCGTTGAGAGTCGTCTGGTCGAGCTTTTCCGAGAGGCTGAGCCGTGCTATCGAGGAGGCGGACGAGCGAGTGGCCCCGGACGCGGAGGTGAGCAACCCCGTGGCATTCAGGAAGTTCGAGGCGTCGGCGCCGTTGCCAAAGCTGATGTCGCCCTGGTTGGACGTGACGGTGAGGATGCCCGGGCGCCCGTAGGCGTCGTTCGTGATGCTGGCCGTGACGCCGATGGCGCTGGCGTTGATGTCGGCGATGGTGTCGTTGAGGGACATCTGCTTTGTGAAAGCGGCAGTGCTCGTCCTGGTCGTGGTGCCGCCCGAAGCCAGGAGGTTCGTGGCGGAAAGGAAGTTCGACGAGTCAGTACCGCTGCCCAGGGTGATGTTGCCCTGGGTGGAGGTGAGCGAGAGCTGGTTGAGACGTCCGTTCGCGTCGGCCGTGATCGAGGCGGTAACACCGATCCCGGCGCTGTTGATGGCGGTCACGATGTCGTCGAGCGATTGGGTCGCAGCATCGACGACGATGGCAGCGGAGCCGCCGGTCTCGGTAGCCACGGTGAAAGTGCCACTGGTGACGGCCATGTCGAAGTTGGCCGCATCGAGCATCGCAGCATTCTGAGCTGCGGCACCGCCGACAGAGAAGGTCTGGGCGCCGCCGGTGGCTGTCGCAATGGTGAAGGTGCCGTTGGTGGGAACGGTGCCGAAGTTCGACTCGCGCATGGACGTGGCGGCATCGATGCCACCAGAAATTGGCGTGCCCGCGAGGCGTGTCGCGCTCGCAAGCTTTGTGACATCGACAGTGAACGAGCCAATGGTGGAACTCGGCGTGGTCGAAGCGCTGACCGCTGCCCCTGAGGCGACGGCAAGCCTGCCGCTGACCGAGTTGAGGCCGGATAGCGCGTTGAGTTTGGAGAGGAGATTGCCGACCGTGGACTGGACCGCGGCGAGGGCGCTCTTCCTGGACGATGCCTGGACGCTCTTGAATTCGAGCTGAGTGACGGCTCGCATGCGGGCCTGGGTCAGCTGGGCGATAACGGACTCTGTATCGAAGGGGGAGAAGAAGCCACCGATTCGGATAGGGTCGGACATGTCTTATCCCCTGCGCTCGACCAGCAGGCCACCAGCGGCTTCATCGCCGGCCAGGCGCCATAGATCGTCGGCCTTGACGCGGGCGATGACTTGCCCGGTCGCTATATCGCGGACGAGGATCGCGACCATGATCCCGGAGGCATCCACCACGTAGTCCACTTCACAAGCCTCCGGAGCACGGGAAGGCGCCAACATAGCGACCAGCCTTTCCCGCGCGGATTTCTGGCGCCGTGGCTGTTGCTGGTCCCGGCCGCGGCGGTCGTGCTGGCCCCAGGCCACGGCCTCGGTAGAGGTGTGGACGGGGTCGATTGCAGCCAGTCTAAGGTCGGCCATGGCGGCAGTTCCCTTCAGGAGACTACCTAATCATCGGGCGGGGAGGCCGGATCTTGAGGTAGCGAAAGTGGCGAAACGGAAACGGCCCCCTCCGTTGCCGGAGGGGGCCGTAGTGGTGGCGCGACGCCGACAGGCTAACCGCGGAGGAGGGTGAGGACGCTCTGAGAGGCCTGGTTGGCCTGTGCCAGGACGGCGGTGCCGGCCTGTTGCAGGATCTGGTTGCTCGCCATCTGGCTGGAGAGGGCGGCGACATCGGCGTCGCGGATGCGGCTCTCGCTGGCCGTCAGGTTTTCGACCGCAACACCGAGGCTGTTCACGGTGTGCTCGAGCCGGTTCTGGGCCGCACCGAGGTCCGAGCGGCGGGTGTTCAGGGTGGTGATGGCTGCATCGATCTGGTTGATGAACGCCTGTGACGCGGTGTTCGACGCAACGATCGTGCCCGAGTTGGTCCAGTCGACGCCGCCGCCCGTCAGCAGGTTGAGGCCGGTGGCCTGGGTGGCCCGTGTGTCGTTGAAGGCGACGTTCATGGTGTCGTAGGCCGAGGTGTTGGCGCCGACCTGGAGTACAGCGGAGCCCGAGCCGGTCACGATGATGGTGTCGTCCGCGGCGGCGGTGAGGGCCGTGACCAGGTTGGCTGCGGTCTCGCCGGCGGTCGAGTTCAGCGTGATCTTCACGCCGAGCTGGTTGAAGTCCAGCGTCTGCGTGCCGTTCGCGGCGATGGCGCCGATACTGATCTGCTGGGCCGCGCCGGTCGACGACGTGAGGGTGATGAGGCCCGCTCCGGCCGAGCTGAAGGTGTAGGTCGCCGGCTTCGCGC
>CAUJEQ010000224.1 GCA_963169135.1 Chloroflexota bacterium | reverse complement strand
CCTGAACGACCTTTACCGCCGCGTCATCAACCGCAACAACCGCCTCAAGCGCCTGCTCGACCTCGGCGCCCCGGAGATCATCATCCGGAACGAGAAGCGCATGCTGCAGGAAGCCGTCGACTCGCTCATCGACAACGGCCGGCGCGGCCGCGCCGTGAGCGGCAGTGGCAACCACAAGCTCAAGAGCCTCAGCGACATGCTCAAAGGCAAGCAGGGCCGCTTCCGCCAGAACCTCCTCGGCAAGCGCGTCGACTACTCTGGCCGTTCGGTCATCGTGGTCGGCCCCGAACTCAAGCTCTCCCAGTGCGGCCTGCCCAAGCGCATGGCGCTCGAACTCTTCAAGCCGTTCGTCATGCACTCCCTCGTCGCCAAGGGCCTCGCACACAACATCAAGAGCGCCAAGCGCATCGTCGAACGCGCCCGCCCGGAAGTCTGGGATGTCCTCGACGAGGTCATTCGCGACCGGCCCGTGCTCCTCAACCGCGCTCCCACGCTCCACCGCCTCGGCATCCAGGCATTCCAGCCGGTCCTCATCGAGGGCTCGGCGATCCAGCTTCACCCGCTGGTCTGCGCCGCCTTCAAAGCCGACTTCGACGGCGACCAGATGGCCGTTCACGTGCCGCTGAGCCGCGAGGCCGTCGCCGAGGCCAAGCAGATCCTCATGTCCACCCACAACCTGCTTTCGCCGGCGAGCGGCGACCCCATCGTTGCCCCCTCGCTCGACATGGTGCTCGGTTGCTACTACATGACCGATATCGATGCGAGTGCTCGCGGATCCTACCGCGAGGCGAACGGCCGGCCCGTCGAAGGCCATTTCGGTTCGTTCGAAGAGGCCAAGCTCGCGTTTGACCTTGGCGTCGTCGACCTGCGCGCGCCCATCCGGGTGCGCACCACCAAGGCCGTAATGGGTGACGGTGGGACTATCACCGAGCCCGAGGCCGCGCCCAACGGTAACCCGCGAACGCACACCATCGACACCACCGTGGGCCGAATCATCTTCAACGAGATCATCCCCGTCGAACTGCCCTTCCAGAACCTCATCATGGACCGGCCGAACCTGCGCAAGGTGGTCGCCACCTGCTACCGCACCCTGGGCGGCGAAGCGACGGGCGAAGTGGTCGACCGCATCAAAGCGACCGGCTTCCACTACGCCACCCGCAGCGGCATCACCATCGCCATCCACGAAATCCAGGTGCCCAAGAACAAGCCCCAGCTCCTCGAAGCAGCTGACAAGAAGGTCGACGAACTCGTGGAGCAGTACCAGATGGGCCTGATCACCGAGGACGAACGCTACCAGGGCACCGTCGACATTTGGGCCGATACCACCAGCCAGGTCGAAAAGGCCATCAAGGAGCGCATGCCCGAGTATGGCTCGCTCAACTACATGGCGAGTTCCGGGACCAAGGGCAACATCACGCAGATCCGCCAGATGGCCGGTATGCGCGGACTCATGGCAGACCCCAACGGCAAAGTCATCGAGCTGCCCATCCGCGGCTCCTTCCGCGAGGGCCTATCGGTGCTCGAGTACTTCATCTCCACCCACGGCGCCCGCAAGGGTCTCGCCGATACCGCACTCCGCACCGCCGACTCGGGCTACCTCACGCGCCGTCTCATCGATGTCGCGCAGGATGTCATCATCCTGGAGGAAGACTGCGGCACGACCTCTGGACTCTGGATCGAACGCGACACCAGCGTGGACGCCACCGAGACGCTTCGGAGCCGGATTCTTGGACGCTACGCCGCGATGCCCGTCGTTGACGAGGCCACCGGCGAGGTCGTCTGCGACCGGGACCAGGAATTCAGCGAAGCCATCGCCGATGACATCGACGCTCGCAACATCCAGCGCGTTTTCGTCCGCACGCCGATGTCCTGCGAAGCGGAACGCGGCCTGTGCCAGCTCTGCTACGGACGGGACCTCGCCCGCGGAGAGTTGGTCAAGCTCCGCACCGCTGCGGGCATTATCGCCGCGCAATCCATCGGCGAGCCCGGCACCCAGCTCACGATGCGCACCTTCCACACCGGTGGTGTCGCGTCTCAGACCGACATCACCAGCGGTCTCCCCCGCGTGGAAGAGCTCTTCGAGGCCCGGGCACCGAAGGGCGAGGCCATCATCAGCGAGACCGACGGAGTCGTGGACATCGTCCAGGAAAACGAGCGCCGTATCGTACGCGTAACGAACGTTGACACCCTCGTCGAGGAGTACCAGGTCCCCGCGAAGGGCGAAGCGCTCGTCGCCGACGGCGAACGCATCGTTGCCGGGACCGCCATCGCCCGGGGACCGGAGAACAAGAAGGACACCAGCGCCGTGGCCGAACAGGTCGTTTCTCGTATCTCCGGCGTTGTCCGCGTTTCGGGCAAGGGCAAGCTCCAGGTGGTGTACGAAGAGCGCGAGGAGCGTGAGTACGCGATCCCGGCTGCCGCTCGCCTGCTCGTCGATAACGGCCAGATGGTCTACGCCGGCGACCAGCTCACCGAGGGCGCAAAGAACCCCCAGCACATCCTCCACATCCAGGGCCGCGACGCCGTCCGCAAGTACATGGTCGACGAGGTCCAGAAGGTCTACAAGTCCCAGGGTGTGAATATCAACGACAAGCACATCGAGGTCATCACCCGCCAGATGCTCCGCCGCGTGAAGGTCGACCACCCGGGTGATACCGGCCTCCTGCCGGGTGACCTGGAAGACCGCCGTGGGTTCGAAGAACTCAACAACCGCGTCATCGCCGAAGGCGGCGAGCCGGCCACCGCTCAGCCTGTCCTCCTCGGCGTCACCAAGGCGTCCCTCAACACTGATTCATGGCTCGCCGCCGCCTCCTTCCAGGAGACGACGCGCGTGCTTACGAACGCCTCTATCGATGGCTCGACCGACAAGCTCCTTGGCCTCAAGGAGAACGTCATCATCGGCAAGCTCATCCCCGCCCGGAGCGAAATCGAAGTTCCGAAGCGCGAGCACTACGCCGAGCTCGACGTGCCCGAATCGCTCCTCCTCGAGGAAGAGTCCGAACTCGAGCGCATGCTCGCCGAACGCGAGGCAGGCGGCTACCGCCGCCCGGGTGCCGTTGGCCTCCTTGACGACGACGAGATTGGTGCCGTAGACGACGATGACGACGACCCGATCATCGGTGGCGACGAGGACGAAGAGTAAAGCCTCGCGGGCCACAAATTGAAACGGGCCTCCCGCAAGGGAGACCCGTTTTCTTTCACTCGCGCTCGCCCGTTCGGCTACACCAGCTCCAGCGCCTCGCCGGCGTAATTCCGCGAGCCCCGGCGCATCTCCACAAGCTTCCCAAGCTTTACCACGCAGTCGGCCGCACCCGGCGTCCCGCTGAGCGTGTCGAAGCTCTGCATCCCGCACACGTTGCACGTGCCGTGGTGGCAGTCGGCCACAGTCTCGAACGACTGAACGTCGCTCCACTGGCCGCGCAGATAACTCTTGGTCACACCGCAGTCGATGTGGTCCCACGGCAGGGGCTCGTGCGTGTCCCACTCGCGGTGCGCGTACCACTCCGCGTCGATGCCGTTCGCCGCGAACGCCTCCCGCCAGTGTTCGGCCTTGAAGTACTCACCCCAGGCATCGAACTTCGCGCCCCGGCGCCACGCATCGTAAATGGCGGCGCCAACACGGCGGTCGCCCCGGCTCAGCACCGCCTCGATGAAGCTATCGCGCGGGTCGTTCCAGCTGAACTCGACGCCGGCGGACCGGCACCCCTCCTTGAGGAGGAGGTGTTTCTCCGCGAGTTCTTCCGCCGTGTCCTGGCGGGCCCATTGGAACGGCGTGTGGGGCTTCGGCACCAGGTTGCTCGTGCTCACGCGGACCTTCGCCCGCCCACCCGCGTGCTTCCTCCCGATGGCCTTCACCTTCGCCCCCATCTCGATGATCCCGGCCACGTCGTCCATCGTCTCGGTGGGTAGCCCGACCATGAAGTACAGCTTGACCCCGGTCCAGCCGCGCTGGAACGCGTTCTCGGCTGCCCCCAGCAGGTCTTCCTCGCTCACCAGCTTGTTGATCGCGTTGCGCAGCCGCTGGCTCCCGGCCTCCGGCGCCAGGGTCAACGTGTGCTTCTTGCCCTTCGCCACCGCATTTGCAACCTCCACCGAGAAGCTGTCGACCCGCGTGCTCGGGATGCCAACCTTCAGCGATTCGAAGGTGCTCGTCAGCTGGTTCACCATCGGCACGATCTGGCTGTGGTCGGTCGTACTCAGCGAAAGGAGCGAGAGCTCGTCATACCCGGTGTTCGCCATGAGTTCGCGCGCCGCCTGGACCACCTCCTCGGGGCTCCGTTCGCGCGTGGGCCGGTAGATCATGCCCGCCTGGCAGAATCGGCAACCCTGCGTGCAACCGCGCTGGATCTCCACCGCGGCCCGGTCGTGGATCGTCTGGAGGAACGGCACGATCGGTTTCACGAGTGCTGGCGGCAACTGCTCCACGATTCGCCGGCGAACGACTCGCGGCGCGTCCGGTACCGTCGGCTCGAGGGCAGCGAAGTGGCCCGCTCCGTCGTACTGCGCCTCATAGAACGCCGGTACGTAGACGCCCGGCATCTGCAACAGTTCCCGCAGCCGGTCCCGGCGCCCCCTCCCGCAACGTCTCCATTCGCGCACACGGTCGGCCAATTCGATCACGGCGTCCTCCCCTTCACCGAGGAAGAACGCGTCCACGAACGGCGAGAGTGGCTCGGGGTTGAACGACCCGCTGCCCCCGCAGATGATCAGCGGGTGTTCGTCCGTCCGCTCGCGGGCCCAGACCGGTATACCGGCCAGGTCGAGCATGTTGAGCACGTTGGTGTACGTCATCTCGTACTGCAAGGTGAACCCGAGCACGTCGAAATCACGGATGGGGTTCCGGGTCTCCAGGCTCCAGAGCGGCACCCCGGCCGACCGCATCTCCGCTTCCATGTCCTCCCAGGGCGCGAATACCCGCTCGCATGCGACATCCTCCACCTTGTTCAGGATGTCGTAGAGGATGCCCAGGCCCATGTTCGACATCCCGATGTCGTAGGCATCCGGGTACGCGAGCGCAATGCGAACGTTCGCGCCGTGCCAGTCTTTGGTAATGCTGTTCCACTCGCCGCCGGTGTAGCGGGCCGGCTTTGAGACGCGCGTGAGTAGCTGGTCGATGGTGGTCGTCATGGGATTCCTCCTGGCCGGCAGGTGAGAACTCCGGCGGGGCGAATATCCATGGTAGCAGGCGAATCCGAAGTATCGAACTACAGCGCAATTCCGCCTGGTGGTAGCGTGCCCTCATGGATTTCGACGCCGTCATCGTTGCGGCCGGTTCCTCAACCCGCTTCGGCGCCACCGACAAGCTCTCGGTAGACCTGTGCGGACGGCCGGTGCTCGGCTGGTCGATGACGCTCTTCGAGTCCCTACCCGGTCTCGGCTGCCTGGTCATCGTCACCGCACCAGGACGCGTCGCCGAAGTGACCACCATGGCGGAAACCTGGTGCTCGAAAGCCTGCTTTCGTGTGGTTCCCGGTGGGGAACGCCGGCGCGATAGCGTGGAGGCGGGTCTCCGCCACTGCACCGCTCGCTACGTCGCGATCCACGATGGTGCCCGCCCGTTGATCACCACCGATCTCGTCCAGCGCATCCTCGCAGCCGCCCAGGGCCGCCCCGGGGCCATCGCTGCCATTCCCGTCACCGACACTATCAAGGTCGTCCGCAACGGTGTGGTCGCCGGGCATCCCGACCGTTCCAGCCTCTGGGCCGCCCAGACGCCCCAGGTCGTGCTCCGCTCCGCCTGGCTCGATGCCGCCCGAATGAGCGACAACGACGAGACCGACGACGCCGCGATGCTCAGCCGCCTCGGGCTCGAGTGCGCCGTTGCCGAAGGCAGCCCTGAGAACATCAAGATCACCCGCCCGCATGACCTGGAAGTTGCCGCGGCCATCCTCCGGGCCCGCGGGGTCGCGCGATGATGCGCGTCGGTATTGGCGAAGACCTCCACCGGATCGACGACGCCCGCCCGCTTATCCTCGGCGGCGTCATCATCGAGGAAGGCCCCGGTCTCAGCGGCCACAGTGACGCTGATGTACTGCTCCACGCCATCACCGACGCGGTCCTCGGTGCGGCTGCACTCGGAGATATTGGCCACTACTTTCCCCCGAACGATCCTCGCTACGCCCACGCCGATAGCGCCGACTTCCTGCGCAAGGCGCTCGAACTCGCACGCTCTGCCGGTTGGGAGGTCGCGAACATCGATGCCACCGTGAGGACCGAACGCCCGAAGCTCGCGCCCTACATAACGCACATTCGCGAGCGCATCGCCGGGATTGCCGCCCTCGAACCCGGCCAGGTAAGCGTGAAAGCCAAGACCGCCGAGGGTCTGGGCGCCGTGGGCCGCGGAGAGGCGATGGCTGCCATCGCCGTCGTCCTCCTCGAAGCCTGAGCAGCTACCGTTCCGGAGTGCGGTAGATCCGGGCCATCCCGGCTCCCACCACTTCAAGGTGCCCTGATTCGGCCAGGTTCTCCAGCAGTGTCTCCGCCTCCTCCACCGTCAGCGATGAGCGCAAAGCCAGCGTCTCGGCCGTCAGCGTCCCCTGCGATCGGAGGGCCAGGAAGAGTTCGCGCTCCCGCCGCCGCGCCGGGGTCTCGCCGATGCGTTGCCAGCCAGGCCCATTCAAGAGCAAGACCAGCAACATGGCTGGTGCCACGAATCCGCCGGCAATCGCCAGTGCGCTCAGGATCCCGCCCCCGCGCTCCGGCACAACGAACACAGCCAACGACATAACGGTCATCGCCCAGAAGAACACGACGATGCCGATGACGAGCCCGGTCCACAGTCTCTCCACCACCCAAACCTACCACGTCGCCAGCCCATCCGGACCGCCGGAACGTTGCTGCACAGCCCCAGAAAACGTTCAGCCACCTTCGCCATAGCGCCCCGGCCCGCTACTCTCGTTTCCGTGTCCAAGCGCATCATGGACGTCGCACTGACGCTCGTAACCGCCCCGGTATGGCTGGCCCTGATGCTGGTCACCGCTGCCGTACTCGCAGCCGAACTGCGCGGCAACCCGTTCTTTCTCCAGCAACGCATAGGGCTCAACGGTCGGCCGTTCACCATGGTCAAGCTCCGGACAATGCGCCACCCGCTCCCGGGTGAGGAAGATCACTACCATGTCGAGGACTTCAAGACGTTCGTCTTCGCCCCGCCGGACCAGCCCAACCCCCGCATTACCCGCATCGGTGCGTTCGCCCGAAAGACTTCGCTGGATGAGCTCCCGAACCTCTTCAATGTCCTGAGGGGTGATATGTCGCTCGTCGGCCCCCGCCCGGAGATCCCGGAGATCGTCGTCCAGTACCCGCCCGAGTACCATCGGCGCCACGATGTCCGCCCCGGCATCGCGGGCCTGGCCCAGGTCAACGGCCGTTCGGATTTGACCTATGACGAAACCGCTACCTACGATCTTCGCTACGTGGATAACCACTCGGTGCTGACCGACCTCAGCATTCTCCTCCGCACGATCTTCCGGGTGGCCAGGGGAAGTGGCGCGAGATGACTGCCCCACACCCTTCCCTCGCCGGGCGGCTCTTTAGCGGAGACAACGCGCGCACCGCGGGCGCCATGGTCCTCGACGTCCTCGTTATTGCGCTCGCCTACGCAGCTGCATTGATGCTCCGCTTCGACGCCGAGGTCCCCCACCAGAACCTCGAATTCGTCCTCCGTGTCTTCCCCCTCCTCGCCCTCGTCTACATCGCCGCGAACGTCGTCTTCGGCGTCTATCGAACGGTGTGGACCTACGGCAGCCTCGGCGACATCTTGAACCTCTTCCTTCCCGTGCTCGTATCCACGGCCCTCCTCTTTGGCGTGAACTTCTGGGTGAAGGAGCGCGACCTGCCGCTCTCCGTAATCCTCATTGCGGGTGAACTCATCTTCCCGGGCATGGCCTTCGTCAAGATGCGCAGCCGCTTGCTCACGCGGCTCCCCAGGGCGGCGGTCGCCTCCCAACGCCTGCTCATCATCGGCGCCGGTCACACGGGCCAGGCCCTCGCGCGCGAACTCCAAAACAGCCCGGGCCTCAACTATCAGCCGATTGGATACCTCGACGACGATCCCCGCAAGCAGAACCGCCGCATGCACGGCCTGCGCGTTTTCGGACCCGTTACCGAACTCGAACTGCAGATCGGCGAGCACTCCGTCGACGCCGTCGCCATCGCCATCCCGCGGGCTTCCGGGCAGGTGATCCGTTCTATTGTCGGCATCTGCCAGTCGAACGCTGTCCCGGTCCGCATCGTCCCGGGCGTCGAACGTTGGATCTCCAGCGGTCACACCAACGACGCCCTCCGCGAGGTCACCCTCGATGACCTCCTTGGCCGCGAACCCGTCCAAATCGACTACGCCGCATGCAGCAAGTCGGTGAAGGACCGCGTCGTGCTTGTCACCGGGGCCGCGGGCTCCATCGGTTCCGAACTCTCGCGCCAGGTCGCCACGTTCGAGCCCCTCGAACTGCACCTCCTCGACAACAACGAAAGCGGCTTGTTCGACCTCGCCGCCGAACTCCGGGGTGTTTCAAGCCAGACCACTATCAAGCTTTGGCCCGCGAACGTCGTGGATGCCCGCAAGATGGAGGACATCTTCAACCAGGTGCGCCCGCAACTCGTTTATCACGCCGCCGCCTACAAACACGTACCAATGCTCGAGTCCAACCCGGACGAAGCCTTCCGCGCCAACGTCCTCGGCACGCTCAACGTCGCCGCGGCCGCCCGCAAGTTCCAAACTGGCACCTTCGTCCTCATCTCGACTGACAAAGCCGTGCGTCCCACCAGCATCATGGGTGCGACCAAGCGGATCGCCGAACTGCTCGTGCTCGCGCTTTCCCGCCACAGCGAGCGCACCAGGTTCGTGGCCGTCCGCTTCGGCAACGTCATGGGTAGCCGTGGATCAGCCCCGCTCACCTTCCTGAAACAGATCGAACGCGGGGGCCCCGTCACGGTCACCCACCCCGACATGATGCGCTACTTCATCAGCATCCCCGAGGCTGTCAGCCTCGTCATCCAGGCGGGGACCTTCGGCGGCCGAGGCAACATCTACATGCTCGACATGGGCCAGGAAATCAACATGCTCGAACTGGCCGAACGCATGATTCGCCTGCGTGGCCTCCGGCCCGGTGATGACATTGAGGTGATCTTCACCGGGACGCGACCCGGCGAAAAACTGCGCGAGGAACTTGTGGCCGACTTCGAAAAGGTCGAGCCGACTGAACACCCGAAGGTCATGCGCCTCACCGCCTCGGCCGAAGTTGCCGAGGCCGAGATCCTCCGCCTCATCGCGGAGGTCGAAACCGTGCTTCGGCAGGATCCGGAGGAGCTGCGCCGCCGCATCCACCTGGTCGCTCGCAAGTACTCGAACAATGGCGACGATGTCTCCACCGGGGTACCGGAAGCTGACCCCGCCGGGGAGCCCGCGAGCACGTGAGCGACTTCCGCGTCCACCCCACCGCCGAGGTCAGCGACCAGGCCTCCATCGGCGACGGCGCCAGCATCTGGCACCAGGCCCAGGTACGCGAGCGCGCCACCATCGGTCCCGGCTGCATCATCGGCAAAGGCGTCTACATCGGCGCGGATGTGTCCCTCGGCGCCAACTGCAAGGTCCAGAACTACTCATGCGTCTACGAAGGCAACACCCTGGAAGACGGCGTCTTCGTCGGACCCCAAGTCGTGTTCACCAACGACCGCTACCCCCGCGCCATCAATCCCGATGGCACCTTGAAGGCCGCCAGCGACTGGGATCTCCAGGGTTCCGTCGCAAAGTTCGGCGCTGCCATCGGGTCGCGTTCGGTCATCCTTCCCGGGCTCACCATTGGGCGCTGGGCGCTCGTCGCCGCGGGCTCGGTTGTCACGAAAGACGTTCTCGACCACGCACTGGTCGCCGGGAATCCCGCCCGCCAGCGTGGCTGGGTCTGCATGTGCGCCCACCCGCTATCGGATGAGCTGGTCTGCACCATGTGTGGCCGCAGGTTCGCCCGGGCGGCGAATGGACTGGCCGGCGCCTCTTAGAGAATACCAATGACGTCCCTGGCGAGCGCGACCACGCCCAACCCGGTGAGCAGGGCGAACACGGCAAGTGCCAGCACTCGGACCGGCAGCCACCCGCCCAGGCTTCGCACCCCTTCGATGCGAAGGGCCGAGACCCATGTAATTCCAACTGTCGCAACCGCGATGTCGAGCGGCAAGACGATGAGGGCAGGCAATCCCGGGACTGCCGCGACCAGTGTCCGCTTCCTATCTGTCCACCACCATGCCTCCCAGCGACTCATAAGCCAGGTAATCAGACCGGCTCCGGCGGCTGGAATGCCAACAAACATGCCTATGGCCAGCACCTTGGGATCTAATAACGTGAAGTCAACGCCGTCGCTACGGACGATGATGCTTCCAACGATTGCCCCTGCTGCCAGGGCCCAGCCAATCCGGACGAAACCAGGAGCGAAGAAGGGCCGCCCGGCAGCGACGATGATTCCTCCCACGCTGCCCAGGACGGTTGTGACCAGGAGGAGGCTGAGTGTCCCGCCCAGCGTGAATCGGCCCATGATGAAGCCGTCATCACTCTCCAGCCCGCGAATCGAGTCGTCCGAGGTGAACCGAAGCAGGAGCATCGCAATCCGGCCGCCAATGCCTCCAACGAGCAGCCCGGCCAGGCCTCCTGCACAGGCGCCCAGGGAAATCCAATGCGCCAACATCTTCAGGTCGGCCGCCATCCCGGGGGG
>CAUJEQ010000223.1 GCA_963169135.1 Chloroflexota bacterium | reverse complement strand
TTGGCCGCCCGACTGCTACCACCAGCGCCCGCAGCCAGTCCCGCTCAACGGTGACAACTGCGTCCCTGTTTACGGGAGTTGTCCGGACTGGTCAAGGCTCGAAGCGGCCTGACCCGGGCGTACCGCGTAGTTGGGCCAATGGGCCGTATACGGACTCCCAATTACCGAGACACAATGGGGTCACGGGTAAATTCCCGGCAATTCGGGTTGAAAAGTGCTACAATACGCAACGTAATATGCGAGAAGAGATGAGTAGCCCGATGACCATGATTACCCGCCTTGGAGACGCTGCCGCCGGGCTCGTGAAAGCAACCGGTCGCCAGGGGCGTCGAGCCAGGCTCAAGATGCAACGCCGGCGGCTGGACTCGAAGCTTCGCTCCGAGATGGCGGCACTCGGACAAGACCTCTACGGGCGGCTCGAATCGGGAGAGCTGCTGGTTGACCTGCCGGCGGTTCAGGATCGCCTCGCAGGGATCGCGCGCCTCCGCTCGGAACGCGACGCCCTGGGCCGTACGGAAGAGCTCGCCACGCGCGTCCGCGAGTCGATTGCCGACACCGACTACAACGCCACCCCCGAAGCATCTGCGGAGCAGGCGATTGACGATGCGGCCGACAGGGGGGCAGGCAGTCCCGCCGAACAGGGCGGCGAGGGATAACGCGCGGCCCGGAGCGCGTGCGGCAACGCGCAGACAGTGGGGTTAATGACATGGCGATAGTCGAAAGCACAATTGCACGGCCGGTACGTACCGCGGGCACCGGGCTCCGCGTGGAACTTCTGGGGGGCTTCCAGCTCTCACTCGGCCATGGCCTTCTTGCGCCAGTCTCCGGCGCCTCGCAGAGGTTGCTCGCCTTCCTCGCCCTCCGCAAGCGCCCGCTCTCACGCACCCTGGTCGCCGAGACCCTCTGGCCCGACACCTCTGACGCCCGGGCGCATGCCAGCCTTCGTTCGGCCCTTGCCCGCGTGCCAGAGCCGGTGCGCCACGCCATCGTCACGACGTTTTCCGACATCGGCCTCGCCGATGGCGTAGAGGTCGACCTCGACCACGCCCGCGCAACCGCCCACCGCCTCCTGTTGCAGGGGGCGCAGTTCGAGCCGACCGACCTGGACCAGGCGGCGATTGCCAGCCTCTCGGCCGACCTCCTCCCCGACTGGTACGACGATTGGGCCGTCATCGAGACCGAAGAATGGCGGCAGCTCCGGCTCCACGCCCTCGAAGCGCTTGCCGGGCACCTCATCGCCGCCGGGCGTTTCGGTGACGCAGCGGCGGCAGCCGTCGCCGCCGTCCGCGCGGAACCGCTGCGCGAAAGCGCCCACGCCGCCCTCATCCGCGTGCACCTGGCCGAAGGCAACCAGTCCGAAGCACTCCGGGCCTTCGCGCGCTACCGCGACTTCCTCGACCAGGAACTTGGCCTCGGACCCACTCCCCGCCTTTGCGGACTGGTGCGAGACCTGCAATATCCGTAACGCCTTCGTGACGGCCAGCCCTCGATGCTGCCCCTATGCGCAGACAGCACACCGGACTGTTGATCATTCGAGCGTGGATCGAACAAGACTCGGCTGAACCCTTGCGGGCCCAATTGCGGTCCACGGTAGATGTCTCCTCCGGGCTCGAACCCCCGCTCAACCTCACCAGCGACGAACGCGTAGGCGAAGCCGTCCGCGTCTGGCTCGCTGCCGTCCGGGCGGACCGGGCAGACCAGGACGCATCCCGGTCCGCCGAGTAGCTCCGTCACGCTTCCGTCACGCCTCTCCCGGCACTCTGGCGGTAGAAGTCTGGAGGCTACAGATATGGATAAGCGAACCGGCAAGAAGACAAAGACCGCCCGCGCCGCGAAGGCGCCAGCCGAAGGCTCGCAGCCGCAGCCGCACACCGAGCTGGCACCGGCCAAGAAGCAAGCCAAATAGGACCCGCGACAAGCCGCTCCAAAAGACAAGGACACACGGAATGACAGGCGCCTCGACACCGGCCGGCCAACAGCCATCGCTCTGGTCTGACTGGGCAGAAGCAACAGACCTGCAGCGCGCCCACTTCAACACGCTCACCGGGCACTACGCCTGGTCGCGGATTTGCAGCCGCTGCGGCGAAGGCGACTTCATCGAGCGACGCCAGAAGCCCGCCAACAACGACCGCGGACTGAGCGGCCGGCGCATGCCGGTGCTCCCCAAGGTCACCGAAGATGGCGCGCCGCGCGGACGGTTCCGGACTCCGGCAAACCGCGTCCACGTCTGCGCGACGACCCAACCGAAAGGGAAGAACTAATGGGACTGCTCACCTGGATTCTGGTCGGCCTGGTGGCCGGATTCATCGCCCAGCTGGTGCTCGGCGGCGGCCCCGGCGGCCTGGGGCTCCGCGGGCTCGTCATCACCACGCTCGTTGGTGTCGCCGGCGCCCTCATCGGTGGCTTCGTCAGCGTTGCCCTCGGCTACGGCGATGTCACCGGCTTCAACGTCCGCACACTCGTCATCGCCGTGCTCGGCGCGATCGGCGTGCTCATTGTCTTCAGGGCCCTGGTCTCGCGGAAGAGTGGCGGCCTGATCTGAATTGCGGGGATGCCGCACCGCGGCATCCCCAACAGGGACCGGGCGGTCCGAAGATGGCGCCGGCCCCCGGGGCCCCGCCCGAAAGCAGGCACACTATGAACAACGGAAGCATTGCTCTCAGCCTCTTGCTGATGGCGGTTGGCGCGATCCTCGCCTGGGCCGTGGACGCGACGGTTACCGGCCTCGACATCCAGATAGTCGGCGTCATCCTGATGATCGTCGGGCTCATCGGCGTCATCCTCTCGCTCCTCTTCTGGGCGAGTTTCGCCCCTTTTGCCCGGCGCGACGATCGTCCGCGCCAGGACCAGCTCTAGCTCGGTCAGAGCCGGACGCCGCTGGCGTCGGAGGTACCAATGGAAACATCGAACGCTGATGTGAGAACGGCCACTTCTACTGGCGGCCGCATGGCTTCCTTCAAGCAAACGTCCCGGTTCGGGATCGTATTCGTGCTCGTCGCGGTCGTACTGGCGATGGTCCTGCTCAGCCAGGGCTCCCACCCTGCCAGCGCCGCCGCCGCACCGGTTACCCAGTGCAACGGCGAGGCCAACGTCGGTGGCGAGGGCATCAGGTGCACCGTCACCATCGTGAACCACGTGGATAGCAACGGCGCCGCCACGGCGCCCTCGGAGATCACGGTCACGAAGTGCACCGGCGCCGCCGGGCCTATCGCCGCTGGCGCGGGCACCTGCAACACCACCATCAGCTCATCGCCCGAACCGATCACGCTCATCCAGCAGTGCAACGGCTCGGGCAGCGGCGGTGGCGGCGTGGTGATCTGCTCGGTCCAGGTCACCAACTCCTTCAGCAGCTCCCCGGTCTCGGCGATCGGTGCGGCCACCGTCTACCAATGCGTCGGTTCCGAAATTACCGGGCCTGGGGCTCCAGCCATCTGCACCCCGGCGAACAGCCCGGGGGTCACCTCGGTGAGTGCCGCGACCGTTGGGCAGTGCAACGGCTCGGGCAACGGCGGCACCAGCGTTGGATTCACTTGCACCGTCACCGGTGGCTCCACCATGACGTCGACGCTGGCCATGAACGTCGACCAGTGCAACGACTCGGCGAACGGCGGTGGTTCACTCGTACAGTGCACGGCGACCGTGACAAACCAGGTCCTCGCGCCAACCCCGACCGCAACCCAGAGCGTGTCCGCGACAGCGACAACGACCGGTACGCCCTCCGCGACGACCACCGGCACGCCTTCGGCGACGGGAACCACAACCCCGTCGGCGACCGCTTCGGGAACCCCGACAGCGACAACGACCGGGACACCGTCCGCGACATCCACGCCAATGCCTACCGGCACGCCGGTCGTGACGGCCACCGTTACGGGCACACCGGTTGCGACGGTGACAAGGACGCCGGCACCCGGCCCGCCCGCCACCGGCAACACTGGCAGTTCCGGCACGGGCAGCGGTTCGCAGGCAGCCCTCTGGCTCCTGGGAGTTGCGACGGCGGGAGCCGCCCTCGCGTTCATTGGTGCCCAACGCCGGCCGATTGCACCGCGCCGCTCGTAGAACTCCTTCACCCCGGGCACTCGCCCGGTGTACATCAACCGGCCGGTCGAGTGAGTCGGCAATCAGAGACAGAGCACGCCGCAGGCGTCGGAGGTTCGCATGGAAAGCTGGATGATCATTGCAATCGGGGCCGCAGTTGCGGCCGTCCTGGCCATCGCGGCCCTGGTCATGGGTTCGAAGCGGCGCCGGAGCGAAAAGCAGACTGCCCGGCTCAGCGAAGGCTTCGGGCCGGAATACGCAACGGCCGTGGAAGCCAAAGGCCGCTCGGGCGCCGAAAGCGAACTCCTGCAGCGCGAGCAACGCGCCGAGCTCTTCCCCGTTCGCGCTCTCTCCGCGATCGAGGTAACCCGCTATACCGAGAACTGGACAGCGGCCCAGGCGCAATTCGTCAATGACCCCGGTGCTGCCCTAAGCACGGCCGAGCACCTGCTGGCCGAAGTCATCGCCGCCCGGGGCTACCCCGCGGGCGAATTCGAGCAGGGCGCGAGCGCCCTCTCGGTCGACCACCCCCGCGCCGTCCAGGAGTATCGCGCCGCGCACGAAGTCGTCCTGGCCAACCGGCGAAATCCCGTCACAACCGACGAACTCCGTGAAGCCATGGGCAAGTACCACACCGTCTTCGAAGAAGTCCTCGCCTAGTGCGGGGCTCCCGCTGAGGCGGCGCCGGGATATCCCGGCGCCGCTCTTTCGCGTCCGGCAGCGCCCGCTAACGCAGGGTGATCGAGCCGCCGCTCAGCGGCCACGTCGCGTCATGCCACCACGGGTCCAGCAAGGGCTCGTTGTCGTACGTCGCGTTATGGCCCGTGTAGGTCCTGGGATCCCAGATCCTGATGTGGAACGCGTCGGCCGCACTCCCTCCGGATGCCTGGCCATCGACCACCCGCACGATGAACCGGTAGCCGTCCACGCCGTTGACGGTCCCTGTGCCCTCGATGGCCGCCCCGCTCTCCGTCAACCGGAGTGCGTCGATGGTGGCGCTCCGGAAGGCGAGGTTCCCCGCCTTCAGGTCGAATGCCACCTGCCCCGAGGGCATGCCCTTCGCGAACTTCGCGCTGACCGAGAACTTTGCCGGGCCGGTTGCGTTTGGATCGGCGTCGAGCGCACCGGCCGGCGAGTCGATGCTGCCCTTACCGCTCACGGTGCCGGAGGGCTTGTTCACCTCAAGATGCGCCTCGGTCCAGCTCGCGACACTACCGCCTTCCCAGTGCGCACCCCACGCTGCTGTCGGCGTGCCGTGCGTCCAGCCCAGCATCCCCCCGGGGATGAATCGTGTCTGGGCAGGCACCGCCGGGTCTGCGTTCCAGATCGTCACCGTGAAGTCGCCATTCGAGTGGCGCTCAATCTCGTACGTGTTGGCCAGCCCGTTGTCCCACGGGAACTCGAAGGGCGCAATTGCCGTGTTGCCGACCCAGACCTGGCGCCGGCCAGTGGTGCTCCGCGCGAACTTCAACTCGATCCGGTGCCAGCCGTCGTCGAGGATCATCCGCCAGGCGGTGCTCTCCGCCGACCAGTACGCTGACCCGTCGTTGACGTAC
>CAUJEQ010000222.1 GCA_963169135.1 Chloroflexota bacterium | reverse complement strand
GAGGTTTCCTCGAAATACTTGCCCATGGTGATGAAGACAAGCACGGCCGCGCTCACGTCGAAGAACATGTGCTCATGGCTGTTGGTTATGACAACCCATGCGCTGTAGACGAACGCCACGCTCGTCCCGAGCGCCACGAGGACGTCCATGTTCGGGTTGAGGTGGCGAAGGCTGGTGTACGAACCCTTGTAGAACCGCCAGCCCAGCCCGATCTGCACCGGTGTCGCGAGCAGCATGACGATCCAGCCGTGCAACCGAGGGTCGTCGTTGATGTGCATCCCGGCGATGTCCATCGACATCGCCAGGATGATGGTTGGGATGGCCAGGACGGACCCGGCGATGAGCTGGATCAAGGTGTTGCGGGCATGGACCGCGCGCTCTTCCTTGCGATCCTTGCCCGCGACGGCGGGAGCCGCGCCGTAACCAGCCTTCTCGACGGCGGCGACGAGCGCCTCGACCGGCACCGGCGCAGCGAGCGTTACGCGGGCGTTTTCAGCGGCGAAGTTCACGCTGGCCGTCTCGACGCCCTCGATCTTGCCGAGGGCGCGCTCAACGCGCCGCACGCACGAAGCGCAGGTCATTCCGCTGATATCGAGGGTGATGGCTGTGGTATCGGCTGCCATGGTGAGAACTCCTTGTGCGGGGGCTAACGGATGGAGGCCGCGTAGCCCTCCTCTTCGACTGCTTCGATCAGCTTCGCGACATCGACTTCGTCCGCGGTGACGGTGGCTTTCTTGTCCTCGAGGCTGACAACGGCATCAGCGACGCCGGGGACGTCCTTGAGGGCGTTGGTGACGGAGCGGACGCAGTGGTCACAGGTCATGCCGGTGACGTCGAGTTCGATGGTCTTTGCCATGGTGATGGTCTCCTTATGTGGTTCTGTTTGGTACTGCGTACTCAAGATTCAGCGGGACCCTGGACCTTGTAGAGCCGCAGGAGTTCGGCGATGGCTTTCTCCTGCTCCCCTCCGGTCATCATCTCGATGACGTGGGTCCGGAGATGGCCCTCGATCACCAGCCCGTCGAGGCTCCGGAGCGCCTTCTGGATCGAGAGGGATAGGTCCAGGATGTCCATGCAGTAGCGGTCATCTTCGAGCTGCTTCTGCAAGGCCTGCACCTGGCCCGCGATGATCTTCATGCGGCGGAGTGCCTGGCGGCGGGTGTCTGGGGTCATCTGGTTCCACCTGAATAGGGTACCCCCCTATCCTAAGAGCACTATCATACGGCGCGCAAGTGGGCAATCGTCCGACTTTGGACGGATCTCGGGCCGGAGCGAAGGCTAACGGCCGCCGATTGCGCGATGGTGACGCAGTTGCTCGATCTCCTGCCATTCGAACCCGAACTCGAGCAGCACCTCTTCCGTATGCTGGCCGAACTCCGGGGCGCCCGTGCGGATGCTCCCTGGAGTTGTCTCGAGCTGGACCGCAGGCCCGACGATCTTGCGGCGCTCCCCCGACGAGTGCTCGTATTCGACGATGTACTCGTTGGCGACGACCTGTGGGTCTTCGATGATCTGGGCGTAGTCCTGGACGGGCGCCACCGGGAGGCCTTTGTTGCAGAGGTACTCGACCCAGTCCCACTGGTCGCGGGTGGCGAACATCCTGTCCAGTTCAGCGATGAGCTCCGAACGATGCTCGTAGTGGTCGGGGAGCTTGCAGTACCGTGGGTCGTCGCGAAGGTCCGGACGCTCCACTGCCTCGCAGAACGGAATCCACCAGCGCCCGATCTGGGACATGCTGAGGGCGATCCAGCCGCCATCGCGGCATTGGTAGACATTCCACATCGGCGCGGCCTGCTCGCGTGAACGGCGCGGCGGGACGGCGCCGGTGAACAGCGTACCGGTGATGTTGAACGACTGGAGCATGACCTGGCCGCCGAGGAGCGAGGCATCCAGCTGCTGCCCTTCGCCGGTGCGGGCGCGCTCCCAGAGGGCAAGGAGGATGCCGTAGGACAGCGAGATGGCGCCCACCTGGTCGGCCATGCCGCCGAACGAAAAGATCGGCGCCAGGTCGGGCGGACCCTGGGTCATCATCGTGCCGCCGCGCGCCTGGCCGAGGATGTCCATCGCCGGCCACGTACGGTGAGGGCCCTTTGTGCCGTAGCCGGATGCGGAGGCGTAGATGATCGCCGGGTTGCGGGCTTTCACGTCGGCGTAGGCCAGCCCGAGCTTCTCCATCACGCCCTGGCGCATGTTCTGGACGAACACGTCCGCTTTCTCGGCCAGCCGGAGCACCGTCTCGCGACCTTCGGGGGTCTTCAGGTCCACCACGATGCCGCGCTTGTTCCGGTTATGGCTTTCGAAATAGGCCTCGCTGACGCCCCGGCCGGGGTCGGGAGAATCGGGCCCTTCGACCTTGATGACATTTGCGCCGAAATCCGCGAGCATCGCGCTGGCATAGGTGCCTTGCTGCCAGATGGTGCAATCGATAACGGTCAGACCCGACAGCGGCAGACCTGTGTGTGGGACATCCGGGAACATCACCCCTCCGGGGCCCGGGGAGCACGGGCATGCCCGGGATTCTCTGGAGGCGCGCCGGGGATGTCAACGAGGGAGAAACGAGATGGCAACGCGTTCGGGCCACAGGGGATTCGCGGCATTCTGGGATTGGATGAACCGGCATGAGCCCAGGGGCGAGAAGGAATTACGGGCCCGGACTGCCGGCGGGTGCCGCGGGCTGACCCTCGAGTTCGGGTTTGGCGCCGGCGCGAATTGGGCGTTTCTTCCTGCTGAGGTCGACTACCTCGGTATTGAGCCCGACCACTACATGCGAGCTCGTGCGGCAACCCATCCGCGCCCGCTAACCCAGGGGTTCGAGCTCCGCGATGGGGATGCCCAGGCTCTTGATCTTCCGACTGAAAGCGTCGATACGGTCCTCGCGACGCTCGTCTTCTGCACGATCCCGGATGCGGCGGCGGCGCTGAGGGAAGCCCGGCGCGTGCTTCGGCCCGATGGGCAATTGCGGTTCTGCGAACACGTTCGGCCCGCGGGGCGGGTGACCGGGCGAGCGGTGGACGGCATCGCCCCGGTGTGGTCGCGTCTTGCTGGCGGCTGTAACCCGAATCGCCGCACGCTGCAGACGATCGAACGAGCGGGATTCGAACTGACGGAGATTGAGCACGCGAAGATCGGGCCTCTGCCAGCGATACTCGGGGTGGCCAGGCCGAGACCGGCGGGGACCGTCCACCAGGAGGAGTGACCGTGCGTATCGGTGCCCATGTTTCCAGCGCCGGGGGCCACTACCTCGTCTTCGAGCGCGCCCGCGCAATCGGCGCTGAGGCGGTCCAACTTTTCATTTCGGCGCCGCAGCAGTGGAAGCTGCCGGACCCCAGCGACGAACAGATCGACACTTTCCGCCGGCAACAGGCTGCGGCCGGGATCCCGGCGTTCTTCCATGGCGTCTACCTCATCAATTTCGGGGGCCGGGATGAGGCACTTCTGGGCCGGTCTGTTGCCTCGCTCAAGGCGTACCGGCATTTCGCCGGGCGGATGGGCGTAACCGGCACGATCTTCCACGTCGGCAGCCACCTGGGGGCCGGGTTCGATGGGGCGATGGTTGAGCGCATCGCCCGGATGCTTGGTGAGGTCCTCGCCGCCGAGCCGGACAACCCGTCGCTTCTAATCCTCGAAAACAACGCCGGCCAGGGGAACTGCATCGGAGGCAAGTTCGGGGAACTCGGGGCCATCATCCGCGCGCTCGGCGGGCATCCGCGGGTCGCGGTCTGCCTTGACACCTGCCACGCCTACGCCATGGGTTACGACATGGCGACCGCCAACGGCTGCGCCACGGCCATGGAGGAGTTCGACCGGGAGGTCGGGTTCGGGCGCCTCGTTGCCGTCCACGCGAACGACACAAAGCAGCCGCTCGGCACATTCCGGGACCGTCACGAGAACATTGGCGAGGGCCACATCGGTATGGCCGGGTTTCGCACGCTCATGGCGCACCGGGCTTTCCGTGAGGTGCCCTTCTTGCTGGAAGTGCCGGGGTTCGACGGCAAAGGGCCAGACGCGAAGAACATCCGGAGGCTGAAGAAGATCCGCAGGGGGCTCGGGATCGAAGCGCCGAAGCTTCCGCCGATTTCCCGGTTGGCGAAGGCCAGATAGGCTGGGTGCATCAACACCCGAGCGGCGAGGACAGGACACGTGCCCGTGACAGGCAAGCTCCAGGGGGAGCTCTTTACCGAATGTGCAGGCTGGATCTGGGAACAGCTCCAGGAAGACGGTTACCAGCTCCAGGGCGAGCTCGTCGAGCTGATCCTGGAGACGGAGCGCGAGCTCGCCGTCCATACGCGGCCGCTGGACGATATCGCGCGGCTGCTCGAAGACGAGTTTCGGGTCCGCGGGATCAAGGCGGAACCGTTCGGGATCGAGGCGCCGCTCATTCGGGCAGTGCTCGAGTGGGAGGAAGACTTCCTCGGCTTCGCGGGGATCTCGCGCGCGGAGAGTTGACCTCGCGCCCCGGGGTGGCCGAAACTCGGGACACCGTACCCGCTGGAGGTGAGCCGGCCCGCCTATCAAGACCCACGGCACGCAGAGAGCACAACACCAAGCGCCAGGTCCGCCATTTACGGCGGATGACGAGGCGGGGTCAGCATCGAAAGACTCGGCGGATGGCCCCCCGGCAGGCACAGCCGCAGGACGCACACAAACCAGCATGGGCAACCGGCTGACAAAAGTGGTCCAGGTGCCAGGGGTTCGCACCCCCTTCGCTCTTCACATCGTCCCTTCTGGAACGACACACCGCCCATTGCGGGCGCGTTGCGTGCTGCCGTCCGCTCCCCACGGGGAGCCAGGCAAAGGGAGAACCTCGTCATGTGTGGAATCGTCGGATATGCGGGTGAACGCCCCGCCATCCCGGTCCTGCTCCGCGCGCTAAAGGACCTGGAGTACCGTGGCTATGACTCGGCGGGCATCGCCGTGCTCGACCCCACGAGCGCAGGCCTTCGGATCACGAAGCGGCAGGGGAAAATCGCCAATCTCGAGTCCGCGCTCAACGGGAGCATCGGGCAGGCGACAACCGGCATCGGTCACACCCGCTGGGCAACGCACGGGAAGCCGAGTGACCAGAACGCCCACCCGCACCTCAGCTGCAACGGCGAGGTCGTAGTCATTCACAACGGCATCGTCGAGAACTATGCCGAACTCCGCGCCGGTCTCATCGCCGCCGGGCACCGCTTCGCCAGCGAGACCGACACCGAAACCATTGCTCACCTGATGGAGGACCGGCTGAAGGCGGGTGATTCCCTCCTGGAGGCGCTACGCCAGACGGCGTTGCGGCTCCAGGGTTCACAGGCGATTGTCGCCATGGCCGAACAGGATCCCGGCGTCATGGTGGCGGCCCGCGTTGGGAACGCAGGCGGCGTGGTGATCGGCTATGGCGAGGGCGAGATGATGCTGGCGAGTGACCTCGCGGCCGTGCTCCCGTTGACGCAGGACGTCGCTTTCCTGGCGGACCAGCAGCTGGCCCGCGTGGACCGTTCGGGAGCCGCGTACATCGATGCGGCGGGGGTTCAAGTGGTTGTCCCCCGGCGGAAGATCCCCATCGACCCGGTCAGCGCACTGAAGGGCGAGTACCAGCACTTCATGCAGAAGGAGATCATGGAGCAGCCGGAGGCGCTCTCCGACACCATTTGGAGCCTGGGCACCCTTGACCCGGCGGAGCTGTACCTCGATGACCTGGGGCCGGCGACTGAGCGGCTCGCGCAAGTCGAGCGTGTCGTGCTCATCGGCATGGGTACCAGCCTTCATGCGGCCATGATCGGCCAGAGGTACATCGAGGCGTTTGCCCGGGTGCCCGCCGACACAGACAACGCAAGCGAGTTCCGATACCGCGACCCGATCCTCGGCCCGAACACGCTTGTGATCTCGGTCAGTCAATCGGGAGAGACGGTCGACGTGCTCGAAGCGATGGCTGTGGCGAAGGCGAGGGGAGCGTTGCAGGTGACCATCTGCAACACCGAAGGCGCGCAGACCACGCGGGTGGCCGACGGCACGGTGTACACGCGGGCGGGCCTCGAGCGGGGCGTGGCCAGCACCAAATGTTTTACGGCATCGGTGGTTGCGCTCTACGTGCTGGCCCTCCGGCTCGGCATGGCAAAGGGCAGGGTCACCCCCGATACACTCCAGGAGCGGATGCACGAGTTGGCACGGGTCCCCGAGGCAGTCGCGCGGGTCCTCCGCCAGGCCCCGGCCTACAGGCGGATGGCCAAGCGTTTCGCGACGACCCAGCACCTTCTGTTCCTCGGACGGGGGCTTGCCTTCCCGGCCGCCATGGAAGGGGCGCTGAAGATGAAGGAGATCAGCTACATCCATGCCGAGGGATATGCGGCCGGCGAAATGAAGCACGGTCCGATCGCGCTTATCGACCCCAACTTCCCAACGATCGCCATCGCCACGAAGCACGCATTGCGATCGAAAATCGTGTCGAACATCGAGCAGGTCCAGGCCCGCGGGGGCGAAGTCACCGCGGTGGTCACGGAAGGCGACGACGAGATTGCGAAACTCGCTGATGTCACGGTCACGGTGCCCGAGGTGTCGGCGCTGCTCGAGCCAGTGGTGGCTTCGATCCCGCTTCAACTGCTCTCGTACTATGTGGCGGTGCAACGCGGGTGCGATGTCGATCAGCCACGAAATCTCGCAAAGACCGTAACAGTTGAGTGAGAGGACCGATGGGGACGCGATGTTCGGACCGGACGGACGGGAGCATACTGCGCCCGAACCGTTCTATAATCGGGCGACCGAAGCCATCGGTCTGCACTATGCGCGGTGCGTGGAGGTATAGGCAGATTGGTTAGCATTACGCGTTCGGTAGTGTGGTTCTCAGAGGTTGGCCGGGAAGATCTTGGCCTCGTTGGTGGTAAGGGCGCCAACCTGGGAGAACTCACCCGGGCATCCATCCCCGTCCCTCCGGGATTCGTGGTCACGGCTGACACGTACTTCCGCTTCATCGACCAGGCCGGTCTTGAACCAGCCATCAGGAAAGAACTGTTCAACCTGGACGTCCACGATTCGAGGACGTTGAACGACCGGGCAGCCAACATTCGCAGGCGCATCATCGAGGCGCCCATGCCGCCCCGCCTGGCCGAAGAGATCCGGGAGGCCTATCGCGAACTCGGCGAAGGCCCGGTCGCGGTCCGCAGTTCGGCCACCGCGGAGGACTTGCCCGACGCGAGCTTTGCCGGTCAACAAAGCACGTTCCTCAACGTGATCGGCCCTGACAACGTCGTCCGGGCAGTGCAGGCATGCTGGGCTTCGCTGTTCGAGGGCCGCGCGATCTTCTATCGCGAAGAAGCCGGCTACGACCACATGAAGGTCGGCCTGGCCGTCCCCGTCCAGAAGATGGTGCAATCCGAGAAATCCGGCGTGATGTTCACTGTCGAGCCGGTGACGTCCGACGAGACGAGGATCACGATCGAGGCTGTCTACGGCCTCGGCGAAGGCATCGTCTCGGGCGAGATCTCCCCCGATCTGTACATGGTCCACAAGGAATCGCTGCAGATTCTCGACAAGACCATTACGCCGCAAGACCGCATGTTCGCCCGGGCCTCCGACTCGGACGGGAGCCACGAAGGCGCGAACGCGTGGCTGCCGGTGCCGGAGCACCTGCGCGAAGCACAAAAACTGAACGATGACGAGATCCGCGAACTCGCGCGCATCGGGCGTTCGGTCGAGGAACACTACGGCTCTCACCAGGACATCGAGTGGGCCTTCGAGGGCGGGAAGTTCTATCTGACCCAGGCCCGCCCGGTGACCACCATGCGGGCTGGCCACGACGAAGAAGACGACATGGGCGACCACGAGACAGCACCGCTGCTGCTGACCGGCCAGCCGGCCAGCCCGGGTGTCGGCATCGGCGTGGTGCGTGTCGTGAACGATCCGCACGATATCGACATCGTCCGCCCGGGCGATGTCCTGGTCGCGGAGATGACGACGCCAGACTTCGTGCCGGCCATGAAGCGCGCTTCGGCCATTATCACCGAGCGCGGCGGGCGCACCTGCCACGCGGCCATCGTGAGCCGTGAACTCGGCATTCCCTGCGTCGTTGGCGCCGGGGGCGCAACGACGGGTCTGGGCGAAGACCGCCTGGTGACGGTCGATGGGTCGGCGGGAAAGGTCTACGAAGGCCGGGCCGAATCGCGGCTGGCCTGGTTCGAACGCCAGAAGCAGCGCTACGCCCGCTCTTCAGGGCTGAAGACGACCACCAAACTTTATGTGAACCTGGCTGAACCGGAACTGGCGGACCGCATCTCGCAGCGGACAGTCGACGGGGTTGGGCTACTCCGGGCCGAGTTCATTGTGGCGCAGATTGGCACCCACCCCCGCACCTTCATGCAGGAAGGCCACCCGGAGGAATACACACGGCAGATTGTCGAAGGGCTGCGCGAGTTCTGCCGTGCTTTCAACCCGCGTCCGGTCGTCTACCGCCTCACGGACTTCAAGACGAACGAATACGCAAACCTGCGCGGTGGCGGCGAGTTCGAGGCGTACGAAGAGAACCCGATGATTGGCTACCGGGGTGCCAGCCGGTACATCCGCGAGCCCGACATTTTCCGGCTCGAAGTCGAGGCCATCAAGCAGGTCCGGGCCGAGTTCAAGAACCTCTACGTCATGGTCCCGTTCGTTCGCACGCCGGCGGAGTTGAAGGGCGTGAAACAGCTCCTGGCCGAAGATGGCCTGGTTCGAAGCGACCAGTTCAAGCTCTGGATGATGGTCGAGGTGCCTTCGAACGTCATCATTCTCGACAAGTTCATCGATGTCGGCATCGATGGAATCTCGATCGGCTCGAACGACCTCACGCAGCTGGTACTCGGCATCGACCGGGACAGCGAGGCGCTCGCTGACACCTTCGACGAGCGCGACGATGCAGTGATGGCGGCCATCCAGACCGCCGTGGCGGTGGCCAGGCGCCGGGGCATCACGGTGTCGATTTGCGGCCAGGCGCCGAGTGTTTACCCCGAGGTGACGGAGAAGCTCGTCGAATGGGGCATCACCAGCGTCAGCGTTAGCCCCGACATGATCGATCGAACGCGTGAGATCATTGCGAACGCTGAGGCAAAGCTGGGCCGGGCCCCGGCGAGCTAGGGCCGCAGGAAGCCGGGGCGCCGGCTCATGCGGCTGCTCCGATGGTTTGTGGCTCGTCCACGACCGCTTCTGCGATCTCATCGCGGTCGCGAAGGTTCACGACGTGGGGGCTCAGGACAAAGCGCGCATAGGTCTCGGAGTGGCGGAATGCCCTGAGCGCCTTGCGCGATTCCCAGGTGCAGAAGATGACGTAGCGGCCACTGGAAGGGATGCGCACGCGCGCATAGGCCGCGAGCCCGTCGAATTCGCCAAACCCCAGGCGAAGCGATTCGACGTACCAGTGTGCCTGCGTTTCGCTCATGCCGGTCACGTCGAAGGTGATGGTCTGGATGTGCATTTCTCTCCTCCGGGCGGTACGGCTACCGTCCGATAAACAGCGTTTCACCGGTGTGAACGCGGCTCCATTGCCGAGTTCACACTCAAGCGGGCTGCTGTGCCGGGCGCCTCACACAAGGGGCGCGACATTTCCTGGCGCAAAGCGGCCTAGAATCCTCCTGTGGACCTGCATGTGGTACGCCGCCGGCTCGAGGAGAACGAACAGCGCCTGAGTCCCTTCGCCGCGCGGAGTTCGACTTCCCGTGGGCGCGGACGGCCGGAGGCGCCGTCACCGGTTCGGACAGACTTTCAGCGTGACCGCGACCGGATCCTGCACACCAAGGCGTTTCGGCGCTTGAAACACAAGACCCAGGTCTTCATTGCGCCCGCCCAGGACCACTACGTCACACGCCTGACGCACACGCTTGAGGTGGCCCAGGTAGCCCGCACCATCACTCGCGCATTGAACCTGAACGAGGACCTTGCGGAAGCAGCCGCGCTTGGGCACGACATCGGCCACGGCCCGTTCGGGCACGCCGGCGAGGAAGCCCTGGCCGAATGCCTGCCGGAGGGATTCCGCCACAACTACCAGTCGGTGCGCGTGCTGGACAAGCTGGAGAATGGCGGCCGCGGACTGAACCTGACGTTCGAAGTGCTCGAGGCGATCGAGAAGAGTTCGAAAGCGCGCGAGGACATCTTCGCGGAGGGCTGGGGCGTCCCGGAGACACTCGAAGGGCAGGTGGTGAAGACTGCCGACGCCATTGCCTATGTCAATCACGACATCCTCGACGCCATCCGGGCAGGGCTCATCACGGAAGAGGACCTCCCGGGCCTTGCCCGGGCTGAGCTGGGACGGAGCCATTCCGAACGCCTGAATACCCTTGTCTGCGACATCGTGGAGGCAAGCTGGGCGGCCACAGGGGCGGGTGGCGACCCGGTGATTCAATTCAGCCCGCGGATTCACGCGGCCGCGAATGAGCTTCGGGAGTTCATGTTCCGGAGGGTCTACCTCTACGACGCCACGCGTCAGGAGGCCGAGCGCGGGAAGCGGATCGTGCTCTTCCTGTTCCGTCACTTCGCGAGCAATCCCGACGGGATCTCGCCAGACTATTCGCTCCCGGAGGACCCGGTGGAGCGGCGGGCGGCGGACTATGTCAGCGGTATGACCGATCGCTACGCTATCCGCCTGGCGCGGGAGTTGGAGTGCCCCGAGGCCGAAGGCTGGCACGCCTGAGCGCTGGCCGTTTTGCTTTCCCAAATCGTTATGTAGATTGGGGCCCGGATTGCTGGTAGGTATGGGCGGCCAGATACTCGGACGTACCCGCCATGAGTGATCGCTACGGGAACTACCCGGACGACGAGCCTGTCATCGGTGCAACGTACCCGCCTCCGCCCCAGCCGCCGGCTGAGGAGGTGTACATCGGAGCGCCCGGCGCCCAGGCCTTCACCGATGACGACGAGGATTGGGACGGCGACGACGGGTACGAGGATGAGTACGACGACTACGAGGAGCCGTACTTCGACTACGACGCGCCACCTGTCCGGCAGCCGATGTTCTACGTGTTCGTCGCGCTCGCGGCGCTGGTTGGCGGGATCGTGGTCTTCTTGCTCTTCAGCATCGTGAGCGGTGGTAGCGGAGATGGCGGCAATGGTGGCTCAACCCGGTTGGAAGTGCAGGTCGACTTGCCACCGCCCGACAAGCTGATCAACGTCGGCGAACCGGAGGATGTGATTGTCCAGGCGACCGCCACAGAGGCCATCGTGCGGTTCGAGCTCTTCGTCGGAGACCGTTCCGCAGACTTCGTTGATGTTTCCGAAACGCCGGAGGACAACCGCTACCGCGCGACGCTCCGTCTCGTCCTCGAGGAGAAGGGCACGTACGAGATCTTCGTCCGTGTGACCGCCTCGTCCGGCGCGACGAAAGATTCCGCGAAAGTCCGCGTTAAGGTGGTGGAGCCGGTCGGGGAACGGCCCCAGAGCATCAAGGGGCGGGCGGTTGCAGATACGACGCTCCGTGCCGGACCTGGGGAGGATTTCACGGAAGCCGGGACGCTCAAGGCCGGTGAGGAGGTCACCATCGTCGGCAAGAGCAGGTCCCTGGAGTGGCTGCTGGTCGAGGTCGGCGGGCAGGATCCCCGCTGGGCCCGGCGGAGCGCCATCGACCCGTTCGACACACTCGACCTGGTGCCAACCCGCGACGTCACTCCGACGCCCGGTCCGACATCGACCAACACCCCGGAACCCTCCCCCTCGCCATCTCCGAGCGTGAGCCCTTCGCCCAGCCCCAATTCGCCCGACTTCGTGCCGACCAACGCGGTCCTGATCGACGGTGGGGCCGTATTGCGCATCACTGTATCGAACGTCAGCAACAACGCCTACAACGGGCCGCTCGTCGTCGCAATCGGTGGCGGCGACGTGCCGCAGCAGGAACTCGTGGTCGATGCAACGATGCCCGCGAACGGCGGCGCGACGGCCATCGAGTTTGATGTGGACCCACCCATAACCGGTCAGGGGACGGCCGTGGTGACCGTCGACCCCATGGACGCGATCAAGGAACTGCGCGAGGACAACAACGTGGCGACATTCGTCTTGTTGCCACCGCAGGAGTCCCCGGAAATTGTCATTGCTTCGGCGGAAGTGCTCGCGGACCGGATTGCCGTGGTGGTGAAGAACACCGGCGGGGCGCTCGGCGCCACCGACGTGACGGTGCGGGTGACCCTGGAGAGCCAGACCATCAGCAACTCAATCACGATTGCCCTGGCGAAGGATCAATCGTCGCCGGCCATCGAGGTTGCGCGGCCGGCCGGCACCGGCCTGGCAACCGTCGAGGTGCTCATCGGCGGCCAGGTCCAGACGTCCACCCAGGTGCAGCTCGGTCCGTGACGTAACCCGGGGGCCTTCGTTCAGAGGTCCTCTGCAGCCCCGATCGCGACACCTCAAGTCGGGAACGGCCCGTAGGATGAGTGGCGATGGACGTTGTCGAGGCAGTCAAGCGCCAAATCGACCTGGCCGAGTACGTCGGCCGGGTGACGCAGCTCCAGAAGTCGGGCCGGAGTCTCAAGGGGCTTTGCCCATTCCATACGGAGAAGACGCCCTCGTTCTACGTGTTCCCCGACAAGGGGACATGGCGGTGCTTCGGAAGCTGCGGCGAAGGTGGGGATTTGTTCTCGTTCGTTCAGAAGCGCGAGAGCCTGGACTTCAAATCCGCGCTGCGTGTCCTGGCCGTGGAGGCTGGCATCCAGCTGACTCCGGAGGACGGCCGGCGGCGGAGCCACACCGAGCGCCTCTCCGCCCTCATGTCGGCTGCGGTGGACCACTACGAGCGCTGTCTTGAGTCGGACGAGGGCCAGGCTGCCCGCGAGTACCTGGCGGGGAAGCGGGGCCTCAAGCAGCCGACGCTCCAGGCCTGGCACATTGGCTGGGCGCCCGACGGGTGGCGCGGTCTGCGCGATTTCCTGCGCAACCGCGGATACGAGGACCGGGACATGATCGATGCGGGCCTGCTCGTGGAAGGCGAGGCCGGACGAGAGCCCTACGACCGGTTCCGTGGCCGGATCATCATCCCGATTGCGAACGAGCGCGGCGAATTTGTGGCGATGGGCGGGCGGGGCCTGCAGGGTGAGGAGCCGAAGTACCTCAACTCCCCCCAGACGGAACTTTTCGACAAGGGCCGCACCCTCTTCGGGCTCGACCACACGGCAGCGGGCATCCGCCAGTCAGGGACCGTCGTGGTGGTCGAGGGCTACATGGACGTGATTGGTCCGTGGCAGTCGGGTTTCACGAACCTTGTCGCCACCATGGGTACGTCGCTCACTGAATCGCACGCGCGGTTGTTGCGACGGTTCGCGCGCAGGATTGTCCTGGCTATGGACCCCGATGCGGCTGGGCTGGCGGCTGCCGAACGCGCCGGGGGGCTCTTCCTCGGGCTTGATTCGCCCGAGAGGATGGCCCAGGCCGCGCGCTCAGCCGACACGCTGGCGGGGGCCGTCGACGTCGATCTCCGGGTTGCACCCTTGCCGCCGGGCCGCGACCCGGACGAGATAGCTCGCGATGCGCCCGAAACCTGGAGCGGCGCGATTGATGGCTCCCTGCCCTTCGCGGAGTTCCTCCTGAAGCGAATCATGGGGCCGGAGCGGCCGGCCTCGCCGATGGAAGCGCGCGCGGTCGTCGATCGGCTCCGGCCCGTGCTCGTGGCCGTCCGCGATCCTGTCGAGCGGGCGATGTACGTCCAGCGTGTGGCACGCCACCTCGGAGTGAGCGAGGAGGCCGTGCTCGAGCGCGTCCGCGCGCTTTCGCCCGGGCGAGGTCCACGGCCAGCAGTTCGCCAGGTGGAGGCTCCGGTAACCGCCGAAGATGTGTTGCTCGCAATCCTCCTGCGCTACCCGCACTTGCGCCTGCAGTTTCGAAGCTATCCCGAGTCCCTCTTCAGCGGCGCGGTCAACCGCGAAGTCTTCAGGCGATGGCTCCACAGCGAAGACTTTTCCCAGCCGGCGGAAGACGATCCAGTTGGGGACAGGGCAAGGGCGCTGATTGCGCGCCGCCTGCCCCCACTTTCCGACGCCGAAGCCCGCCAGGCTGCCGACGAGAAGGTCCGTGAGATCTTGAAGGAGCGCATCATCCAGCACCAGGCGGCACGGTCTGAAGAACTGGCAGACGCAGAGCGCACGGTGGGCGCGAACCGGCTGGCGGAACTCGCGCTGAGCGTATGGCGCGGCGCGATGCCCGCCGACGAGGATCGGGAGCTGGCCGAAGCGCTTATCGAGGAGCTGCAGCTGGGACTGAGCATCCACCGGCGTGAGGTGCCGCAGGGCAGCTGAACTCTTTAGCACGCACTTTTTACAATTCGCGTCGAATCTAATTGGTCCCGCGCATACGTCCACGGTATTGACACTGTTCCTCCACCCCGAGTATTACATACCGGCCGGTCGGCAAACGGCCGGATAAAGCGGGAGGTGCCTATGGCTAGGCTCCGGACGCTCCTCGTAGTTGGTGCCCTGGCGGCGGTGGCAGTCGTTTCGACGGCTGTCCCGGCCCTCACCATCAGCTGGTAACGGGAGCAATACCAAAGGGAAAGCGGGCCGAAAGGCCCGCTTTCTCTATGTCTCGCGGGCCCCGAGCCAGGTCAGGATGTAGCCTCCGCGGTAGCCTCACCTAAGCGGCGATACAGCACCTCGGCATCGATGAGTCGCGCCACCGTCCCGGCAAGCCGCATCGCCTCGGCTGGCGAAGCACCCCCGTCGATAGCAGCCCTGCCAAGCAGCGCGCTGCGCCCTTCCAGGTAGTTGTCGAGCACGGCCCGAACAGGCGAGTAATCCGACGCGGTCCGCCAGAGTTCCGCGAGGACCGATGCATGCTCCGTATCGCCGCCAAGGCCGAAATAGCGTTGTGCCGCAGTCAGGGGATCGTTCGACTCCGAAAGCGCGCTCGCCACGCGTTCGAGCCGGAATTCGGCCTGATCCACGAGGCTGCCTAGCACGCCGAGGTAGAGTTCCAGCTTGGTCGGAAAGTTGGCGTACACGGCGCCCTTCGACAGGCCGGCTGAGGCCGCGATGGCATCGACCGATGCACCGTCATAGCCGCGCGTGGCGAACACTGCCGCAGCCGCTTTGAGCAAAGCGGCCCGCGTCCTAGCCCGCCGCTCTTCCTGGCGCATCCTGATCCTGCCTCCAGGCAGGAAGATAGAGCGGACGCCTGGGCGCGCCGTGATCTTCCTCCCGCCACCGGGGGAACGCTGCTTCGAAGGCCTCGACAACCTTTGGGTCGAACTGCGTTCCCGCGCAGCGCAGTATCTCAGCCAGCGCGGCGTCTGGCGACTGGCCTTCACGGTAAGGACGGTCAGAAATGATGGCATCGTAGGTGTCGCAAATCGCGAAGATGCGCGCGCCGAGGGGGATATCCTCGCCCTTGAGCTTGCGCGGGTAGCCTTCGCCATCCCAGCGCTCATGGTGGGCGAGCACGATCTTCGCGGCGGGACGCAGGTACGGCACCTGTGCCAGGATCCGGTAGCCCAGCGCGGGGTGCCGTCGCATGAACTCCCACTCCTCCTCGGTCAGCTTGGCCGGTTTCAGGAGGATCGCGTCGGGCACACCGATCTTTCCGACATCATGCATCAGGGCCCCCCGGTACACGGTGAGAAGCTCCTCCTCCGTCTTGATACCCAGCATCTTCGCGATATCCAGCGAGTGCTGGGCGACCCGGACCGAATGCCCGCGCGTTTCCTGGTCGCGCACGTCAAGTGCCGTGACGAGCGATTCAAGAGTGCCGGTGTACGCATCCTTCAGTTCGTCGGACATGTCGCGGATTTCGACGAAGGCGTTCTGGAGCTGCTCGTTCGAGCGCTCGAGGCGCATGACGTTCTCGCGGGTGCGGTCGACGAACTGGGCTATCGAGTAGCGGCTCAGGAGGAGCGGCAGCGCGAGGACGAGAATGGCGGCGATGCCGAGCTGGCCGTATACGACGGCGAGACCACCGCCGACCACGCCGAGCACCAGGTAGTGCGGCAACAGCCAGCCAAAGTTCTCCCGGTAGCTCGCCTTCAGCGAACGGCCGGACGTGAGGGCGATGATTGCGGAGACAGACCACGCATCGACCGTGAAGAGGATCGCCGCCCCGGACACGCCCCCGAAGAATGCCCAGAATGGGCGGTCGATGGCGTGCTGAGCGCCAGTCACACCCATCGCGGAAAGAAACGCGGCGGCAAGGAACGCGGCGAGTACCTCGTGGCCGAAGTTGAAAGCGAGCTTCCGCGTATTGTGGCTCGCCACCATGTAGCCGGTCATTGCCACGCAAGCAGCGGCAAGCACGCCGCCGGGAGGCCCGAACAGCATCGCTGCCAGGAGCGTGCCCACAAAGGAAATGGAAACGCGGCCGTCGAAATAGAGTCGGACCGAGAGCCCCTCGCTCAGTGCTGCGAGCAACACGACGGCGCCAAGCGCCACCGGCTCTTCCACCTGTTCCAGGAAGAACGCAGCGACGAACGCCAGGATGCCTGCCGCGCACATCACCCCGATGAAGGCGCTTTCGCGCGCGTTGGAACCCGCTGGATTCTTCATTTCACCTTATCTATCGGCGCGCGTCCGTAAGTTTGACAGCGGCAACGGGTCCGCGCGTTGCCATATGGTGGCAAATGCCAGTGAAAACCCTCACATGGCGCCTGCAAAGTGAACGCCCGAGACCGCCGGATTTTCGGTGCGCCCGTGGCCGCTCCAGATTCGCCCGCGACCCCCTGGGGTGGTCTGCCGGCCGGGGTCCCCGGGAACCGTGCTGGCCCAAGTGACAACGGTGACAACTGAGTGACTGCTCAGCAGGTTGCGCAACCTCCACCACCATGGAACCGCGTAGACTGGCCGGCATGCCCAAACCACTGTCTGGAATCCGCGTTCTCGACTTCACTCGATACCAACAGGGGCCGTTCGCGACGGTGATTCTCGCCGACTTCGGGGCCGAGGTGATCAAGGTCGAGGAGCCGAACGGCGACTATGGCCGGCGCATGTGGCGGGAGCCCGACGGCTATTCGGCATTCTGGGAAGCACTGGACCGGGGCAAGAAGTCGGTGTGCATCGACCTCCGGACAGCGGATGGCCAGGATCTCGCCCTGCGGCTCGGCGATGGCTGCGACGTTGTGGTCGAAAACTTCAGGCCGGGAACGATGGAGCGGTGGGGTCTGGGCTACGAGGCGTTTGCGCAGCGGAACCCGCGCGTGATCTACGCCCAGGCGACGGGCTGGGGCACGAAGGGGCCGATGGCGGACCTGCCGTCGTTCGACCAGATCTCTCAGGCGTTTAGCGGATTTGCCCAGCATTCCGGGGGAGGGCCGGGGTCGCGGCCGGAAGTACCGTATCCGGGGATAGCCGACCAGACCGGTGGGATGAACCTGACCCTCGGCATCATGACCGCCCTCTTCGTCCGCGAGCGGACGGGCATCGGCCAGAAGGTGGAGGTTTCGCTCCTTGGGACCCAGCTTGCACTGCAGTCGCCGGAACTGCTGCACTACCTCCACTTCGGCGAGGAGCGCCCACGCGAATTCCGGGCATCACCCACCGTGGGCCACTATCAGTGCAGCGATGGCGAGTGGGTGATGGTAGTAGGGATCGACCAGAAGTTCTGGCCGCGCCTTCTGGCCGCGCTCGGGCGCGAAGAGTTGGCCGAAGATAGCCGCTTTGCGCGCGGCTACGGGCGCTGGGTGAACCGGCGGGAGCTGGA
>CAUJEQ010000221.1 GCA_963169135.1 Chloroflexota bacterium | reverse complement strand
CGGAGTTCGCGCGAGAAGCGCGTTGTTCGCTCGGCGATGCCGGCCATGTAGGTCCGCGCCGGGGTGACCTTCACCCAGAGGCGGCGGCGCGGGACGTAGAAGGTGATCGCCAGGCCGACCATGGCCATCGCCACGGCGATCCAGATGAAGGTATCGCCGGGGTCGCGACGGACGCTGACGCCAGAGGCCTCAAGCTGGCCGCGAAACGTGTAGGAATAGCCCTCCTCGTTCTCCACCGGGGTGTCCTGGCGGAGGACCAGTGGGTCGAAGCTGATCCCGTTGACCAACAGGTATGGCGCTCCATCGCCGCCGGTGGGCATCTGGACGGTAACCTCATCGCCGATGGCACCCGGCATATCGGCAATGCTCAGGGCGGGGATGGCCTGGGCCTGGACGAACTCCACCCGGTAGCTGCCGGTGGAGGCGAGCTCGCCCGGGGTCAACGAAACCAGCGAAAGGTCCGGGCCGCTGAGCGTGAGCCGCATCTGGCCATCGCGGAAGAACCAGGCGACGGCGTAGGTCACGAGCGTTTCGGCGCCGGGCGACTCGGGGAAGACCAGGACGGCGAGGGCAGAGTCATCCTCACGGCCCGGCGAGACTCCCGGGTCGGTCGCCATCTGGGGCAGTTGCTGTTCGAACAGGAGACCACCATCCGCGGTGGTAACCCGGATGAGCGGGACGACGGCGGTCTGGCTGTCGAAGTCGACCACGTCGTCGTAGAGGAGCTGGCCGTTGGGGGCTTCGATCCGGAGGCGGGCGATGTCGTTGAACCAGGCAGCCTGGTGGACCTTGTAGCCAAAGGCGTGGCAGGGATCGTTGACGGTGGTCTTGCAGGTCTTGACCTCGTCGCCGCGGCGGACCTCGACGATGCTGTGGTAGTCGATGATGTTGCCGGCGTCGTCCAGACCACGGTTCGCATCGACCATGCGGATGAAGATCTGGCCGGGGCCGGGCTCTTCGAAGACGGGTGCGGCGGGGGTGGTTTCGGCGATGACAAGGGTGCGGTCGAAACCGGCCATGGTGGTCAGGAGGGCGCCGATGAGCAGCATCAGCAGGGCGAGGTGGCTGAGGAAGGTGCCGTACTGGCTCCAGCCGAAGCGGTCGGCGAAGAGGTAGGTGGCGCTGTCGCGATCGGCGACCCGCTCGACACGGTAGCGGCGGCGGCGGAGAAGCGCTTCGACGGCGGGGGCGCCGCCTTCGTGGGTGAATTCGGCGCGGTGGTGGGCGCGCTCGAAGTAGGCGTCGGCGACGGTTCGGTGGGGGCGCTGGACCGCGCGCCAGGTGGGCCGGAAGCGGCTGACGGTGCAGACGGTGACGGCGACGATGATGAGCACCCAGAGGCCGTTGAACCAGGCAGAGTGGAAGACATCGAAGAGGTCGAGCGCATCCATAGGCCCGGTGAGGGGGCCGTAGGTCTCCCGGCGCAGTTCGATCCAGGCGGAGCGGGCCGGGGCATTGGCGCGCATGGGGCCGGGAACCTGGGGCAAAACCACGCCGATCATCCCGGCGACGAGGGCGAGCCCGACCAGGAAGAGCGCGAACTTCACATTGGTGAGCAGTTGCCATGCCCAACGGAGCGGGTCGAGTCCGCCGGGCTCGATGCGGGCGTTGGGTTCGCGGGTGCTGGAGGCGGCGGTCACCTGAGGTGGTCCTCGAGTTCGGTGAGTTGTTCGAGGGTGATGCGGCCGTAGTAGACGCGCTCGACGACGCCGGTGGGGTCGATGAGGAAGGTCGAAGGGAGGCCGGGGAACTGGTAAGCGTTGCTCACTTCGCCGGCAGGATCGAGGAGGATGGGGTAGGTGACCCGGAACTCATCGGCGAAGGCGCGGGCGGTGGCGGCCTGTTCCTGCTGGTTGACGCCGACGACGACGACGGTGGCTGAAGCCGGGCCCTGGTGGAAGTCCTGGAGGTCGGGGGTTTCGCCGCGGCAGGGGCCGCACCAGCTGGCCCAGAAGTTCAGGAGCACGTAGCGGCCGCGATACTGGTCGAGGGTTTGCGCCTCGCCCTCGGGGGTTTCGAGCTTGAAGTTGGGTGCTGCGCGGCCTTCGCGGGCAGCGGGGGCGCGGCCGGTGGGGTTGAGCGCTTCGGGGAGTTCGATGACGCCGAGGCCGGGGGTGCCGGTGCCTGCGGTGCTGCCGCAATCGCGGAACTCGAACCACCAGATGGCGACGCCGACGACGATGATGACGAGCGCGGCGAGCCCGAGCGTGGAGCCCGGGCCGGAGTATTCGCGGCGGCGTTGCGGCCGTTCGTCGGGGAGGATTTCAGTCATGTGGGAGCCGGGATCGAGGGTAGCATTCGGGGAGAGATGAAGGAGGAAAGAGGAAAGCCCTCAAGTGTCGGCAGCGATCCAGCGTGCTCCACGTTCCCGTGCGATGCGCCGGGCTACGTCGGCGTCCGAAAGCGAAAGAGCCGGCACGGCGGCCGCAACGTCCCGGATGGTCTGCCGGGAGGTGGCAGGTGGCCGGTCAGGCTTGATACTCGGCTCCATGTTCGAAGCGTAGCATCTCCTTTCCTCTTTCCTGTTTCCACTTCGATCGCCATAATCCGAACATCTGTGCGATTGGGGGCCGACCATGGCCAAGCCGCCACCCGCGTATCCCGTCCCGGCCGTGAGGCCCGTGCCACCCGCGGTCATCGCCGAGAAGGTGGTGGCCGATTTGCAGGCGCGCCGGACCGAAACGACGGTGCGGCGGATCGACGAGCGGCCGCCGCGGTATGCGGAGTGGCCGGAGGGGCTGGACGGCCGGCTGGTCCAGGCGCTGCGGAAGCGGGGCATCGACCGGCCCTACACGCACCAGGCGCAAGCGATCTCGAACGCGCTGGCCGGGACGAACAGCGTGGTCGTGACACCCACGGCGAGCGGCAAGACGCTCTGCTACAACGTGCCGGTGCTGGACGCGATCCTGAAGGACAGCTCAACGCGAGCGCTCTACCTGTTCCCGACGAAAGCCCTGGCGCAGGACCAGCTGGACGAGCTGCACGGGCTGATCACGAGCATCGGCGAGGAGATCCGGACCTTCACCTATGACGGCGACACGCCGGCCGACGCGCGCAGGGCGGTGCGGACGGCGGGGCACATCGTGCTCACCAACCCGGACATGCTGCACGCGGCAATCCTGCCGCACCACACGAAGTGGATGCAGCTGTTCGAGAGCCTCGACTACGTGGTGATCGATGAGCTGCACACGTACCGGGGGGTGTTCGGGAGCCACCTTGCGAACGTGCTGCGGCGGCTGCGGCGGATCTGCCAGTTCTATGGCTCCGACCCCACGTTCATCCTCTGTTCGGCAACGATCGCGAACCCGGACGAACTGGCGCGCGCGCTCGTGGGCGACGAAGTGGAGTTGATCAACGACAACGGAGCGCCCGCCGGCGAGCGGGTAGTGGTGATCCACAACCCGCCGGTGGTGAACCGGGAGCTGGGCATCCGGCAGTCGTCGTTGAAAGCGGCGCGGGATGTCTCGGCACAGCTCATCCGGGCGGGCGTGCAGACGATCGTGTTCGCGCCGAGCCGGACGCGCGTGGAACTGCTGCTGACGTACCTGCGCGAAGCACTGCGCAGCAAGCCCGGCGACCCCGAGCGAGTGACCGGCTACCGGGGCGGCTACCTGCCGAACGAGCGGAGGGCAATCGAACGCGGTCTGCGGGAAGGGTCTATCCGGGGGGTGGTAGCAACGAACGCACTGGAATTGGGAATCGACATCGGCGGGATGGGGGCGAGTGTGGTGACGGGCTACCCGGGATCGCTTGCGAGCCTCTGGCAGCAGTTCGGGCGGGCCGGGCGCAGCCGCGAAGCATCGCTGTCGGTGCTCATCGCTTCATCGAACCCGCTCGACCAGTACGTGGCGACGCACCCGGATTTTGTGTTCGAGCGCGCGGTGGAGCGAGGGCTGATCGACCCGGATAACCTGTTCATCCTGGCGAGCCACCTGAAGTGCGCGGCGTTCGAGCTGCCCTTCGCGCTGGGGGAAGTGTTCGGGGCGCACACGGGAGAACTGCTGGACATCCTGGCGGAGGAAGGGATCCTGCAGAAGGCGAACAACCGCTACCACTGGATGAGCGAGGCGTATCCGGCGGAACAGGTGAGCTTGCGATCGGCGAGCACGGACAACTTCGTGATCATCGAGCAGGGGCCGGCGCCGCGCGTGATCGGCGAGTGCGACCGGCCGAGCGCGCCGCTGCTCATCCACGAGGACGCGATCTATATCCACCGGGGCCAGCAGTACCAGGTGGAATACCTGGACTGGGACGACAAGAAGGCGTTCGTGACGCCGGTGGCGGTGGACTACTACACCGACGCGCAGCTCGCTGTGGAGTTGAAGGTGCTCGACAGCTTCAAGCAGGAAGGCATGGCGGCAGGGTCGTTCGACGTAGGGGAGGTCTCGATCACATTCCTCGCGACGATCTTCAAGAAGGTGAAGCTGCACAGCCACGAGAACGTGGGCTGGGGAAAGATCGCGATCCCGGAAGAGAACATGCACACGGCAGCCTGCTGGCTGAGCTTCGATGAGGGGGCGACGCGAGGGCTGGGGCGCGACGAGATCGCTTCGGGGCTGCTGGGCATCGGGCACCTGGCGCGCAACCTGGCGCCTATCTACTGCCTGTGCGACGCGAGGGACATCGGGGCCGACGCGCAAGTGCGATCGCCCCACAACGAACTCCCCACGGTGTACCTCTACGACATGGTGCCCGGGGGCGTTGGGCTCGCGGAGAAGCTGTTCGATGCGCGAGACGCATTGATGGACGCGTGCCTCGCACTGGTACGGACATGCCCGTGCGAAAACGGCTGCCCGGGATGCGTCGGTGCACAGGTCGAACCGAACAGTCCGGCGAAGAAGGCGGCTGGCGTCATGCTGGAGCGGCTCGCCGGGTAGGGCGGCGCCGCGGTCAGAGCGAGCTGGCGAACATGGGCAACAGGGCCGAAATGAGCGCGCCGAGCTGGAGGCCCTGGGCAATTGGGCCGTTCAGCGTGGCAGCGGTATTGACCTCGTAGTGGTTACGGCGGCCGTGGCGCTCGCGAGCCAGGTAGCCGCCTTTTTCGAGGTCGGAGACGATACGCTTCACGGCCCCCTCGCTGATGTGGACTTTGGCCGCGAGGTCGCGGAGGCGGATGTCGGGCTCCTCGGTGATACAGAGGAGGACGTTGGCGTGATTTGTCAGCAGCGACCAGTCAGACATGAACACAGGCTAACGACGGCACGTGATAGCCACCAGCGACGCGCGAATGGTGAAACAGAGTACCTTTATTCGATCCAAACCATTGTGGCTTCAGGGGTGGCGGGCTAGGCCTGCCAGATCGCGGGCCAGGCCTCGGTGCCGCGGACGGCATCGATGATCGCCTGGCGCTCAAGTTCGAGAGCCTGGTTGAGCGCGGTGTCGAGGGCATTGCACGCCTGGGGCGAGAGGCGGTGGCGCAAGGCCCGCAACAAGTCGCGATCGATCAGGCCGCGGACGGTTTCGGGCCAGATGAAGAACGAGAACGCCTCCGGGGAACCGAAGCTGCCGCGATGGCGGCCGAGCCAGAGGTAGCGCTCCTGGACTGAGGCGACGGGCTCCACGAGACCGACCCACTGGCCGTCGGTGTCGTTCGTCCGCGTATCGACGAGGAGACGGAGGGGGAAGAGGGTGAATCCGATGGTGATCAGGTCGCCCTGGGTGAGCAACTTCTCCATGGCTTCGATGTCGATTGGGATTCCGTTTTCTGTTCGCATGTCACGATCTCCGTTGTGCGGTGCGTGGGGCGGCTTGAAAACAGGCGAGGGGGTGGGCTTTCGCCGCACCCCCTCGAGACGTGTTCCACCGCGTTTCCCGGCCGGGCCGGGCGGGGGTATCGCCGGGTTAGTACATCGGCGGGGCCTGGATGGGAGCTTCCCGTTCGGGCTTCTCCGTGACCAGGCAGTTGGTGGTGAGGACCATGGCGGCGATGGAGACGGCGTTCTCGATGGCCGAGCGAGTCACCTTGGCCGGGTCGATGATGCCCTTGGCAACCATGTCGCCGTACTCGTCCTTCTGGGCATCGTAGCCGTGGCCCTTGGCGAGCTTCTTGACTTCCTCAACGACCACCGAGCCGTCCTTGCCGGCGTTGATGGCGATCCGGCGAAGAGGCTCTTCGAGGGCGCGGCGGAGGATGCGGACACCGGTGGCCTCGTCGCCGTCGAGCTTGATCTTGTCAAGCACGGGGAGGGCGTTGATGAGTGCGACGCCACCACCGGAGACGATGCCTTCTTCGACGGCGGCGCGGGTGGCGCTGAGGGCGTCCTCGACGCGGTGCTTCTTTTCCTTGAGCTCGACCTCGGTGGCGGCGCCGACCTTGATGACGGCGACGCTGCCGGCGAGCTTGCCAAGGCGCTCCTGGGCCTTTTCACGGTCCCAATCGCTCTTCGCATCGTCGAGGATGGCGCGGATCTGGGAGACGCGAGCGTCCAGGTCCTTCTTCTTGCCCTTGCCCTCGATGATGGTGGTCTCTTCCTTGGTGGAGGTGATGCGGCGGGCGCGGCCAAGGTCGCCGACCTCGACGCTTTCGAGGGTGCGGCCGATTTCTTCGGAGATGACGGTGGCGCCGGTGAGGACCGCGAGGTCGCCGAGGTTGTCCTTCTGGCGGTCACCGAAGCCCGGGGCCTTCACGGCGAGGATGTTGATGGTGCCGCGGAGTTTGTTGACCGCGAGGGTGGCGAGGGCTTCGCCGTCGAGGTCGCCACAGATGATGACGACGTTCTTCGTGACCTGGAGGATCTTTTCGAGCATCGGCAGGATTTCCTGGACCGAGCTGAGCTTCTTATCGGTGATGAGAAGGTAAGGATCCTCAACGACCGCTTCCATGCGGTCCGGGTTGGTCACGAAGTAGGGGCTGATATAGCCGCGGTCGAAGGCCATACCGTCGACGTACTCGACTTCGGTCTGGATGCCCTTGGACTCTTCGACGGTGATGACGCCGTCCTTGCCGACCTTTTCCATGCACTCGCCAATGAGGTTGCCGATGGAGGCATCGTTATTGGCGGAGATGGTGGCGACCTGCGCCATCTGGTTGCGCTCGGTGACCTTGATGCTGTTCTTCTTGATGGCCTCGACGAGGGCGGCGGCGCCGGCTTCGAGGCCGCGCTTGAGGCCCATCGGGTTGGCGCCAGCGGCGACGTTCTTCAGGCCTTCCTGGACGATTGCCTGGCCGAGGACCGTGGCGGTGGTGGTGCCGTCACCCGCGATGTCGTTGGTCTTGGAAGCGATTTCCTTGGCGAGCTGGGCGCCGATGTTCTCGAAGGGGTCTTCGAGCTCGATGTCCTTGGCGATAGTGACGCCGTCGTTGGTGATGGTCGGCGCGCCGAACTTCTTATCGAGGACAACGTTGCGGCCCTTGGGGCCAAGGGTGATCTTGACGGCATCCGCGAGCGCGTCGATGCCGCGCTTGAGAGAATGCCGTGCTTCTTCGTCGAAGAGCAGCTGCTTTGCCATGAGTACCTCGGTGAGGGGTGTTGTGATGTGCGGAGCGTATATTAGCACTCCCTGTCAATGAGTGCTAATGGCATGGTGGCGGATCGGTGGGCGGTGCGCAAGAGGGGAGGGGAGGTTCGAAGGGCGAAGTTCGAAGGGCGGAGGGATTGGCGATTGACGATTGTCGATTGGCGCCGGGTGGGTGGCGCCCGGGGGGGGCCGGCGCAGGCGCATGAGGCTCCCGGTCGGCGCTGTCCTTTAGACTTCTGCCATGGCAGGTAGCCGCATAGCCGTCCTTGGGGGGACGTTCGACCCGCCGCACATCGGGCACCTCGTGCTGGGCGAATGCGTGCGCTGGCAGTTCGACTGTGAGCGCGTGCTGTTCGTGCCCGCGGGGGACCCCTACCGGAAGACGGGGACGGATACGGCCGAGAACCGGCTGGCAGGGGTGACCGCGCCGCGGAAGGTGACGCCGGGAGCGAGCCGGCTCGCGATGGTCCGGCTGGCGATTGCCGGGAACCCGCACTTCGAGGCGGACCGCCGGGAGGTGCGGAGGCCGGGGCCGAGCTACACCCTCGAGACGCTACGCGAGCTGCGCGCGGAAGGCCACGAGGAGATCGTGCTGGTGCTGGGGAGCGACGCCGTGGCCGACCTGCCGAACTGGCGCGGGCCGGAAGAGATCCGGGATCTGGCGCGGATCGTCGTGGCGGAGAAGGAGCCGGGGGCGGGCACGCGGGGCTTTGAGCAAGTGGAGATGCCGCCGTTGCGTATCAGTTCGACCGAGGTGCGGGGGCGTGTCGCGGCCGGGCAGCCGATCCGGTACCTGGTGCCAGAGGCCGTGCGGGAGTACATCGAACGCGAGGGGTTGTACGGGGGCGCGGCCCCGGCGAAGCCGTAGTGGCGTGTACACTCCGCGCCATGGCAGAAGGAGCCGGGACTGAGGGCGAGAACCGCGGGCGGCGGCGGATTCCCGGCGATGACCTGCTGGACGAGCTGACCGAGCAATTGGAGCGGACGCGGCAGCTGTTGACCCACAGCCCGGAGGCAGCCGCGGAAGCCGCGCTGGAGCGATTCACGGGGGAGAGCGAAGACGAGGCGCGGATCGCGAGGGACCTCGCGGCGGCCGGACCACTCGCGGTGCCGGGCCGATTCCTGGAGGCGCACCGGCTGGCGATGCGCGCACTGGAGGTGCTGGACCGGGAGGGCGCGCGGAACGTGCGTGTCTCGCGGTGGTTCGGGCCGCTGCGGCCGCTGGCTGAGTTCGGGGCGGAGTTTGTGGCTTCGTACATCGTGAAGTCGTATGCGCGCGATGTGGCGGCTGCGCTGCGACGGTTGTACGCGCGGCGCGAGGCCCAATCGTTGCCGGGCTCGCCGGAACGTTCCGCCCTCGCACGGGCGCGGGTGGAAGCGGACCGGCTGGCGCCGGGCTTCAGTGGCGGCGGGCTGGGCGCGCCGGTGCTGGTGGCCGGTGGGGCGGCTGTTCCGCTGGCGGCTTCGGTGGGCCAGTACCTCGGGGCTATCGACTTCCTCTCGCGGCCGGTGATCGGCATCGGGTTCGCGGTGCTGTTTCTGCTGTTCCTGTTCCTTTCGTCGGTCTTGCTCAGCGGGGCGGGGCTCGCGCACCGGCGGTCACGGCTCATCATGAGCCAGCCGTTGGCCGCGCTGTGGGAGGTGGTGGGTCACTCAGGAGAGCCGCCGCGCGATAACTCGCGCATGTTCGCGACCGTGGCGATCGTGCTCACGGGAATGGTCTGGGTAGTCATCCCGGTGGCCGGAGTGGTGCTCTACCTGGTGAGCTGAGGCCCGCGGTAGGTCAGCGCAAGACGGGCGAGGGCGCGGACGTCAAGGAGGCGGCCCTTCGGGCGGAAGCTTTCGCGAACCGAGTGAAGGTTGCGCTCGCTGCCGCCCCAGGGGAAGGCAACGGCCGGGATTCCGAGACCGATGGGGATGTTGGCATCGGTCGAGGCGGGGCCGGTGCGGACCACGAGTCCTTCGGCCTCGATGGCCTGGCAAGCGGCGGCCACGAGCGGATCGTCCCAGGGAGTGGTGCCGCCCGGCCGGTAGCCGAGCATCTCGGCGGCGTACGAGGAGTCGCCGTCAACGGTAGCGGCGTACTCTTCGTGGCCGGCGCGAACGAGATCGAGGATATGGGCGGCGGCCGCTTCGAGGCCGCCGGGGTCAACGCAGCGGAGGTCGAGTTCGAAGAAGGCGGATTCGGGGATCGCGTTGATCGATCGGCCGCCCCCGATGATGCCCACGTTGTAACTGGTGCGCGGCTCGGCTGGTGCGCTGTACATCGCGATTTTGCCCGCGGCTCGGGCTGCGGCATGGAGGGGGTTGTACCGCCCGAAGTTGTCCCAGGCGTGGCCGCCCGGGCCGCGGAACGTGAACCGGTAGCGGTAGCTGGCGACCCCGGTGTGGATGAGTGCCCCGCGCACGCCGATGTCGACGGTGACGAAGGCCCCGATGCGTGGGCCCCAGTCACTGGCAAAGAGGTGGCGCGTGCCTTTCAGGTCGCCGATGCCTTCCTCGCCGACGACGGCGGCGAAGAGAATGCTCGACGGCGTGACCGCCCGGGCCGCCTGGAGCGCCTCGATCACTCCGGTGACGGAAGCGAGGCCGGCCGCGCAATCGGAGATACCGGGGCCATGGTATTCGCCCTCGGGGACCACGCCTGGGGTCTCGCAGTAGTCGCACCAATCGCCGGGGCGGCGGACGGTGACGTCCTGGTCGATAGGAAAGACGGTATCGAGATGAGCGGAGACGACCAGGAGGGGCTCGTCGCGCACGCCAGGCCGGAGGGCAAGGACGTTGCCGGCCTCGTCGATGTGGGGGTCGAGGCCCGCTTCGCGCCAGAGCTGGGCAACGACACCGGCACGGCGGCTTTCATCGAAGGTGGGCGCGGGGGTCTCGGCGTAGCGCAGCTGTAACTCGAGCAGCCGCTCTTCGCGGAGGCCGGCGAGGACCGGTTCAATGGCGTCGTTCATGAGACTCCCGGGAAGACGGTATTCTTCCAGGTGGCGAAGTCTGCCGGATCGAGCCGGGTGATGCCACGGACGGCATCATAGGCGCGGTCTGTCGAGACGATGTGGGAGATGCCAAGGCGCTCCATGACAGCGACGTGGATGCGATCGCGAGCCTGGAGACCGGGCACTTCCGGGTAGCTGGCCGCGAGGAGGATGTCTTCGGCGAAGAGCGGGGCCACGTCGAAAGCGTCGGTGGCGACGGCAAGAGCGAGCCGGGCGCTTTCGAGACCGCGAGTCCGCTGGCGCACCCAAAGGACCTCCTGGAGGACCTCGGCGCTGGTCATGAGACGTTCGGGAGCCTTTACAGACTGCCGGCAGATCTCCGTGCAGAGCGCCCGGAGGTTCGCATCCGTCCCGGTTGCATGGATCACTACGTTGGCATCAATGAAGGCAGTCATCCGCGGGGGAGGTCGTCGTACCTTGCGGCGAGCTGTTCTTTGATTTCCTCCCAGGATGGGTCAGGCGGAGCACTCTCAGCCTCCCGGCCGGCGAGCGCGAGGAGACGCTCCAGCGCCTGTTCGCGGCGGCGGCGGTCGCGGGCTTCGCGGGCAGCCGCAAGCTGGTCGCGCACCCATGCGGCGAAGGTCATCTTGCGGGCGCGGAGCTCGGCTTCGAGGAGGCGGTCATCTTCGGGGTCGAGCCGGACTTCGCGGCGGGCAGTTTTCCGTACAGCCATGGTAAAAGTGTACGGCATCCGGTGTCCGTACAGCTACTGCGCGAGCCAGTCCCCGCTCTTGCCGCCGTGCTTTTCGAGGAGGCGGACGGACTCGATGCGGATGCCCTTTTCGACGGCCTTGCACATGTCGTAGACGGTGAGGGCGGCGACCGAGGCGGCGGTGAGCGCTTCCATCTCGACGCCGGTCTTGCCGGTGGTCTTCACGGTCGCCCGGATCGTGAGGGCGGAGTCACCCTCGGGGGCGAGGTCGACGGTGACGCCGGTGATGGCGAGCGGGTGACACAGGGGGATGAGCTCGTGCGTCTTCTTGGCGGCCATGATGCCGGCGATGCGGGCGGTGGCGAGCACGTCGCCCTTGGCGATGCCGCTCTGCTGGATGAGCGCCAGGGTGGCGGGTTGCATGCGGACGGTGGCCTCGGCGACGGCGGTGCGGGCGGTCTCGGCTTTTTCGGATACATCGACCATGCGGGCGGCGCCGCGCTCATCGACGTGGGAGAGTTCACCGGCCATGGTTGCGCCGCCACATGAGGGTTTCGTAGCCAAAGACCAGCGCGTAGACGATGCCGCCAACGGCGAGGCCGCCGGGGACGCCGCTCCAGGGTGAGACCCAGGTGTCAAACGTGATGATGCCGATGCCGGTGCCGGCGAGGAAGCTGAAGAACGCCTCGCGGCGGCGGGCAGCCTCGAACTGTTGGCGGAGGGGGTGTTTCGCCGTGGCCATTGCGCAGAGTGTAGGCCGAAGCAGGCCGTGGCGCATGGCTGGTAGGTGCGCGGGAGGATAGGCTGGAAGGTGATGACAGAACCGCGCGCCTATGCCGCCGCCGGGGTGGATATCGCCGCCCGGAGCAAGTTTGCCAAGAGCCTGCCGGGCATCCTCGCGCAGGCCCGCAGGCCGGAAGTGCTGAGCGACGCCGGGCCGTTCAGCGGGCTGTTCCGGCTCGGGGAGAAGTACCGCGACCCGGTGCTCTCGGCGAGTGCCGACGGCATCGGCACGAAGGTGAAGCTGCACCTGGCGGCGAACCGGCTCGACCTCTGCGGGCCGGACATCCTCGGGCACAGCATCAACGACATCATGGTCTGCGGGGCGGAGCCGATCTTCTTCCTCGACTACATTGCCGGGAACGGGCTGACCACGGAGCAGAAGCAGACGCTGGTCGAGGGTGTGGCCCGGGCTTGCGCCGAGGCCGGCTGCGCGCTGCTGGGTGGCGAGACGGCCGACATGCCGGATGTCTACCCGCCGGGCGAGTTCGACCTGGCCGGGTTCATTGTGGGTGTGGTGGAGCGCGACCGGATCATCGACGGATCGAGGGTGGCGGCTGGCGACGTGCTGCTGGGCATCCCAAGCTCGGGAATGCACACGAATGGCTTTTCGCTGGCGCGCAAGGTGCTCGACATCTGCAACGGCGAGCCGATGGAGGACACGCGGCGACGGCTCGAAGAGCGGCCGGCGGTGCTCCGCGGCGCATCTCTCGGCGAGGCCTTGCTGACGACGCACCGGCCGTATTACACGCAGGTCGGGCCGGTGATGGAGCGCATCCACGGGATGGCGCACATCACCGGGGGCGGGTACGTGGAGAACGTGCCGCGCATCCTTCCTGAAGGTGTGACCGCCGAGTTCGACACGGCGGCCTGGCCTGTGCTGCCCATCTTCCAGCTCATCCAGCAGCGGGGGGAGGTCTCCTCCGAGGAGATGTACGAAGTGTTCAACATGGGCATCGGACTGGTGCTCATGGTCTCGCCGGATGATGCGGAAGCGGTGGAAGCGGCGATCCCGGAGGCGCTCCGGATCGGGCGGGTGCGGGAGTGGACCGGGCGGCCGGTGGAGCTGCGCGGGCTGTAGCCCTGGAAGAGGCGTGGGATTCGCACCGGGAGTGCGTGGCCGGTAGGCTTCGGGTACAAATCTCACACCCGGAGCATCACATTGACGAACCCCCAACAGATTGAGATCCCGCCGCCGTCGCCGGACGACGTGTTGTACGAAAAGCGCGAGAACTACGCGGTCATCACCCTGAACCGGCCGGTGGTGCTGAACGCGCTGAACTGGTCGATCAACCGCCGGCTGTGGTGGGCGTTGGAGCAGGCGGAAGCCGACGACGACGTGCGGGCGATCGTGCTGACCGGAGCCGGGCGGGCCTTTTCCGCCGGCGGCGACCTGCAATCGACGCCTCCGCCCGATAGCGATCCCACGCCAGGCGGCATGCAGATCAACCTGAAGATCTGGAACATGGCGAAGCCGGTGATAGCGGCCGTTCGGGGCTACGCGGTCGGGCAGGGCTGTGAACTCGCGGGTATGTGCGATGTGACTATCGCGGCAGACGACGCTGTGCTGGGCGAGATCCAAATCCGGCACGGATTCGGGCCGCCCATCCTGATCACGCCATTCCTGGTCGGGTTGAAGCAGGCGAAGGAGATGCTGCTGCTCGGCGAGCGCATCAACGCGCAGGATGCGCTCCGGCTTGGGCTCGTAAACCGGGTTGTACCGGGCGATGAGCTGATGGCGACCGCGGAGGACTGGGCGAAGAAGATGGCTGCCCTGCCGCAGAAGGCGGTCCGCCAGAACAAGCTGCTGGTGAACCGCGTGTACGAGCTGGCGGGCTTCCGCGAGGCGCTGGACTACCGGGCCGACGCGGGGCTGGCCGAGCGCCTCGGGACGCAGGCCGCGGAACCGGACCCGCATCTGAAGGTGTTGCGGGAGCAGGGCTGGGAGGCGTTCCGGCAGTCGCGGGACGTGTTGTACCGGGGCGAATGATGGGACATTTGGAGTGGGAGTTGCGTTGAGTTAACAGGGGGCGCGGAGGCGCAGAGATTTCGGAGCGGCAGTCGCCCACGCGATCAGGTAGTGCCGTTGCCTGCCGGTCGTGATGCGGACAGCGCGTGCTGGACGTTGCTCGGAGCTACGAGCGGCGGGAGCGTTCGATCGTGCCGCCGCCGAGGACTTCGTCGCCGCGGTAGAAGGCGATGGCCTGTCCGGGGGTGAGCGCGCGCTGGCGGCGCTCGAAGCGGATCACGGCGCGGGTGCCATCCGCTTCGACAATGGCGGCGGTCGCGGGTTCGGCCTTGTAGCGGGCCTTCGCCTGGATCGGGCTGCCGGGAGCGGGGGCGGCCCCGGCGATCCAGGTGACCTCGGCCACCTCGGCCGTGTCCGTGAAGAGGTCGTCTTCGGGGCCGATGGTGACGATGTTGCGCTGCACGTCGATTTCGGTGACGAAACGCGGTTCACCGACGGCGACGCCGAGACCCTTGCGCTGGCCGAGGGTGTAGGCGGCGACGCCGCGGTGCTCGCCAAGGAGGGCGCCGGATGCGTCCCGTAGCTCGCCGGGCGCCATCTCAAGACGCTGTTCGACAAAGGCGCGGTAATCGTTGCCGGGGACGAAGCAGATCTCGACGCTATCGGGCTTAGCGGCCACGTCGAGGCCGAGGCGGCGGGCGTGGGCGCGCACCTCGTCCTTGGTCAGGCCGCCGATGGGGAGCAGGAGGTGGGAGAGCTGTTCCTGGCCGAGCATGTAGAGGACGTAGGACTGGTCCTTGGCGGGGTCGATGCCGCGGAGGAGGCGGTAGCGGGCGAAGTCCCCTTCCACCGCTTCGACGCGGGCGTAATGACCGGTGGCGACGTAATCGGCTTCGAGGGCGGGCAGGCGGTCGAGGAGGGCACGGTACTTGATGTGCTCGTTGCAGCGAACGCAGGGGTTGGGGGTTCGGCCCGCCGCATATTCGGCGACGAAGGGCTCAACGACGTGCTGCCGGAACTCCTGTTCGAAGTTCATGACGTAGTGGCGGATGCCAAGCTGGCCGGCGACACGGCGCGCGTCGTCGATGTCCTCGACACTGCAGCACTGCTGGTGGCCGCTGAACTCCTCGGGGCGCTCTTCGGTCCAGAGGCGCATGGTGACACCGATGACCTCGTAGCCCTGCTCGTGCAGCAGCGCAGCGGCGACCGAACTATCGACTCCGCCGGACATACCGACGACCACGCGGGGGCGCTTCATAGCCTGTGGTACCATTCCTTTCGTCCGGTCTCGTACCGGACAAGGAGAGCGCTTCTGGATTCGGAAACCCTGGCGCAACGGGCCGTCGATGTCCTCTCGGACCGGAAGGCGCTTGACATCGCCCTGATCGACATCTCAAAGAACGCGACCTTCACTGACTACTTTGTCATTGCGACGGCGCAATCGCCACTCCAGTTCAACGCGCTCGCGGAGTACCTGGAGAGCGACCTGGGGCCGGAGGGTGTCGAGTTGCGGCACAAGGAAGGCACGCCAGACAGCGGCTGGATGCTGCTGGACTTCGGCGACATCATCGTGCACATCTTCTCTCCCGAGCGGCGGCAGTACTACCGGCTCGAAGACCTCTGGGGCCGGACGAGCCCGGTGGTGCGGTTCGCGGATTAGGTGGCCGGTGGTCGATCGTCTCCGGCTCCTGGCGGTGGCTGGGGCGAGAGGTACACTGCGCGGATGATGTCGTGGGGCGCATCGGCAGTGCTGGTGCTGGCAGCCATGCTGGGGCTCGCCGGGGTGGCGTGCGGCGACCAGGAGGGGCCCGGCTCCGGGGTGACGGGAGATGCCAGCACGCCGGCCGGACAGGAATCGCCGGTTGCGCCCTCGGCAAGCCCCACAGTGGACGAGACCGCGACGCCAGCGGCGACTGCCGCCCCGCCGCCGGCCGCCTGCGCGGGCGGTTCGAACCCGGCTATCGCACCCGGCAAGACCAGCTCGCTGTCGGTCGTCTCGGGCGGTACCGGCCGGACGTACCTGCTCTACGTGCCGCCAGGCTACGACGGAGCGCGCGCGGTCCCGCTGGTGCTGAACTTCCACGGGCTGGGAAGCAACGGAGAGCAGCAGCACCTCTACTCCGGGCTCGTCCCCATCGCCGAGCGCGAAGGGTTCCTGGTGGCGAGCCCGGACGGCATCAATCGTGCCTGGCTGTGGAACCCAGGGGTGAACGACATCGCGTTCACGAAGGACCTGGTGGCGGAGATTTCGCGGCTCGCTTGTGTGGATGCCGACCGCGTGTACGCCACCGGGATGTCGAACGGCGGGTTCATGTCGGCGGCGCTGGCGTGCGCTGCGGGCGACGTAGTGGCGGCAGTGGCGCCGGTAGCAGGGATGACCGGGGCGAGCGACCTGTGCGGCGAACCGGTGCCGTTCATCGAGTTCCATGGCACGGATGACCGGATTGTGCCGTATGAAGCAGGGATCCTCGCACCGACCGGGGGGCCGTTTGCGGGGGTGCCGGCACTGATGGAGGGCTGGGCGGAGTTCAACGGCTGCGAGGGCGCACCGGCGGAGACGCGCATCACCGGGACGGTCGTCTTCCGGGAGTACCCGGGGTGCGACGCCCCGACAGGGCATTACGTGATCGAAGGCGGCGGGCACACTTGGCCGGGCGGGCTGACGATCGAGCGGCTGGGTACGACGACGAAAGAGATTTCGGCGCCGGAGATCGCGTGGGCGTTTTTCGAGGCGAACCCGCGGGAGTAGGGGTTGGCCGTTGGAGGGAGGTACCTGCCACGCTCCCAAGGGTCCACGGTCGCGGCTCGCTGGTCCCTACCGGGCGCCAGTTGCCCCCGCGTACGCCAATCTCGACACTGGGAGTGATGCGCATGGCGGCGATCACTCCGCGGGTGTTCGGGTTCTGGTGGCTGGTTGGGCTGGCCGGGGCGGCGCTGTTCACCTTGCTGTTGCGGAGCGGGGCGGCGACGGGCGGGGTGGGGTTCATCTTCGTTTGTACGATTGCGAACGTACCGCCACCGGAGTTCCCGGACGTCTTGTTCACGGTGGCGATCGAGCCGCTACCCGTGTACTTCCTACTTTCGATCGCCGCGGCGTACTTCCTGAGGTGGCGCAAGGCCCGGGCGACCGGCCGGGGGCGGCTGTTCCCTGCGTGGCGCATGTGGGTCTTCATGGGCGGGATCGGGCTGGTCGTGCTCACGGTGTTCGGGCCGCTGGCGGCATACAGCCGGGTGTTCCTGTTCGTGCATATGATCCAGCACTTCATCCTCGTGACGATCGCGCCGCCGCTTCTGCTGCTTGGCGCGCCGATGACGCTGCTCCTCGTGAGCGCGGGCGCAGTGCGGCGGGAGCGGCTCATCTACCCGGTGTTGCATTCGAAACCGTTCCGGGGTTTCACGAACCCGGTGGTCGGGCTGGGGCTGTTCGCGGTGGTGCCGATCGCGTGGTACGTCTCGCCGGCGTTCCGGGTCTCGCTCGAAAACGAGTGGCTGCATTACCTGGGTTACGGGCTGTTCTTGTTCGCCGGGATCCACTACTGGTGGCCGGTGGTGGGCGCGAACCCGACGGCCTGGAACCTGCCCCACCCTGTGCGGTTGTTTTACCTGTTCGCGCTGGTGCCGATCCACGCGTTCCTGGGGTCGATCTTCTACGAGCCCT
>CAUJEQ010000220.1 GCA_963169135.1 Chloroflexota bacterium | reverse complement strand
GAAATACCCCGGGTAGTCGTTCGCGTAGGTGATGACGACCAGGTCCTCCAGCCCACTCAGCCTCCGGATCTCCTCCCCGGTCTCGTAGAACACCTCGCCCGGTAGCCCGACCACGTACAGGCCGTCCCCCAGCCGCATCGCTTGGACCTTTTCTTCGCGGCAGGGCCCCTTGTCGCGCGTCCGCGTGAGCGCCACGCGCTCCATCCGCGCCATGGTCACTTTCGCCGTGATGGCCCTGCGCTCACCCTCCGATACGCCCCGCGACTTCGCATCCGCCAACTCCGCCTCGATCCGCTCCAGCTCCCGCGCCACCTCCGCGTCGGGCGGTCCGCTGCGGTAGGGCGCTTCAAACGTCAGCGAGGCCGCCTTCAGCGAGCCACCCACCAGCCGTCCCGCCTCCACCGGCCGGTGCGTCAGTTCTTCCCAGCGGATGTTGTGCGCCTGGTGGTTGATCCCCAGCGGCCGCAGCTCCTGCGAGAGCGCCGCCGCTTTTCCTCCCACGATCGATCCCAGGCGGTGCACGTCGCCGTAGTCCTGCCAGATCCACGCCGGGTTGATGTTCGCGCAGGCGCCGTTGAAGAACAGCCCGGTCGTCGCGCCGCCGATTACCTGTTCGATAACCCGGCAGGCAGCGCCCGGGTACTCCGCCGTCATCTCCAGGTTGTCGCGTTCGAGCGTCGTCGCGTGGCAGGCGTAGCGCGCGAGCGTCGCCACATTCGCACCGCCGGGAGTATCAGCTGCCAGCACATCGAGGCGCCCGTCGATCGGCCCCGCCGGGTCTCGCCGGTTCTGGGCGATGCTCGTCAGCTCCGTCACGCCATACTTCAGCTGAGCTTCCACGGCATCGCGGTGGGCGACGCGAACGGCTCCCGCGATCTTGCGGGCGGTTTCTTCCACCAGTACTGGCTCGCCCCGCCCGCGCACACCGGCCGGCCCCGCATGGGTGTGCGTCGCCGAGATGAGCACGTTTTCCGCTGGGATCCCGGGCCGCTCCGCGATCAGCTCGCGGGCTCGCTCCGCCAGGACGCTGCCGATGCCAATCAGGTCGCACACCACCAGCGCCAGCTGCGTCGTGCCGTCGTCCAGGAACAACGCGCGCGCGTACAGCGGGTCATGCACACCCAGCGAGACGTCGGTGCGTCCGCCGTATCCATCGAGCGCTGTACCGACCGGCGGCGTGATGTCGATTGCGGCTGCGCCAACGCGCATGGCCTCCCCTCCTTCGGACGCGCGTAGTCAACGCGATCCCGCCTGAAGTTGCAAAGCCGCCGGGGAGGCTCTTGCGCGAGGTGAGTTGCACGCTGCTCACTGTCCACGGTATCTTGTTGATAGCTGGACGGACGGCGCCGGTACCCGGCGTTCACCAGCGTCCCCTTCTACGTCCCGGGCCTCCTTACATCCTCCAACGGCCACATTGCCCAACCCTCCACGGGCACAACACGCACGCACACGGTAGCTCCATTGCAAGAAACTGATACCCAAGAACAGACCACTCCCAACTCCGAAACCGCTGCACCCGCCGCCGGCACCCCGCCACCGGCTCCTCGCCGCCGCACGCGTGCCGCGAAAGCCGCGCCCCCGGAGACCGAGGTCGTAGATGTCGCGGCAGTGGCCGCGGAGTCCGCGCCCCCGGAAGCCGAGGCTGGAAACGAACGGTCGGACGATCAGCCTGACTCGTCCCGTCGCGAGCGCCAGTTCCGCCGCGAACCGCGCGAGCCGAAGGAAGAAGGCGAACAACAGCAGCAACCTCGCGAAGAGCGCCAGTGGCGCCCCCGCGATGGCGCCGAAGGCCGTGACGGCCGCGAACCGCGCGAGCGCCGCTGGGGAGACCGCGAGCGCGATCGCGGCGAACGCCCCGAACGGGCTGAGCGCCCTGAGCGCGAAGCCCAGGCCCAGGGCCAGCGCCAGATGGCTCCACTCAACATCGCCGAGCTCGAACAGAAGACGCGTGAACAGCTCATCGAAATCGGCGCCCAGATGGGCCTGGACGACGCCGGCGTCCTGCGCAAGTCCGACCTCATCTTCCGCCTCCTCCAGGCGCAGGCCGAAGCGCGCGGCAACGTCTTCTCCGGAGGCTTCCTCGAAGTCAGCGACGACGGCAATTACGGCTTCCTCCGCGGCGAGTCCATGCTCCCGGGCCCGCACGACATCTACGTCTCGCAGTCGCAGCTCCGCCGCTTCGCGCTTCGCCCCGGCGACTACGTCACCGGGCAGGTGCGCCACCCCAAGGACAACGAGAAGTACTACGGCCTCCTCAAAGTCGAAGCGGTCAACGGGATGGACCCGGAGACCGCGAAGCGCCGCCCGTACTTCGAAAACCTGACCGCCATCTTCCCCAACCAGCAACTCAAGCTCGAAACCACCCCCGATAACCTCACGCACCGCCTCATTGACCTGATCGCCCCCATCGGGCGCGGCCAGCGAGGCCTCATCGTCTCGCCCCCCAAAGCCGGCAAGACGATGCTCCTGAAGAACATCGCGAACGGCATCGCCACCAACTATCCCGATGTCCACCTCATGGTCCTGCTCATCGGCGAACGCCCGGAAGAAGTGACCGACATGCAGCGCAGCGTCCGCGGCGAAGTCGTCAGCAGCACCTTCGATGAGCCAGTGGAGGACCACACCCGGGTCGCCGAGATGGCCCTCGAGCGGGCCAAGCGCCTGGTCGAAGCCGGCAAGGATGTCGTCATCCTGCTCGATTCGATCACCCGGCTCACGCGCGCTTATAACCTCGCTCTGCCCCCCAGCGGGCGCACCCTCTCCGGTGGTGTCGACCCGGTCGCCCTGTACCCGCCCAAGCGGCTCTTCGGCGCCGCCCGCAAGTGCGAAGAGGGCGGATCGCTCACCGTCCTCGCCACCTGTCTGGTCGATACCGGCTCCCGCATGGACGAAGTCGTCTTCGAAGAATTCAAGGGCACCGGCAACCTCGAACTGCGCCTCGACCGCAAGTTGGCGGAACGCCGCTTCTACCCGGCGATCGACGTCCAGGGCAGTAGCACGCGTCGTGAAGAGCTATTGCTTGATGAAAAGACACTTAAAGGTGTCTGGCTCGTGCGCCGCATGACGGCTATGATTTCGCAGAACTCGCCGAACCAGCTCGAAGCGACCGAAAGGCTGCTCGAACGGATCGCGAGGACAACCACCAACGAGGAGTTC
>CAUJEQ010000219.1 GCA_963169135.1 Chloroflexota bacterium | reverse complement strand
GGCGTCCTGGCGGCTGAAGGGCTTGCCCTTCTTGAAGGAGAGGACGAACTCCTGGTACTGGGCGGGCTCGCCGAGGCCGTAGATGCAGCTCACGCTCGCCACGATGATGACGTCGCGGCGCTGGAAGAGCGCGCGCGTGGCGGCGTGGCGGAGCTTGTCGATCTCCTCGTTGATGTCCGCGTCCTTGGCGATGTAGGTATCGGTGCGCGGGATGTAGGCCTCGGGCTGGTAGTAGTCGTAGTAGCTGACGAAGTACTCGACCGCGTTCTCGGGGAAGAACTCCTTGAGCTCGGAGCAGAGCTGGGCGGCGAGCGTCTTGTTGTGGGCGAGGACGAGCGCGGGGCGGCCGGTCTGCTGGATGACGTTGGCCATGGTGAAGGTCTTGCCCGAACCGGTGACGCCGAGGAGGGTCTGGTAGCGGTCGCCGCGGTTGACGCCCTCGACGAGCTTCTCGATCGCCTGGGGCTGGTCGCCGGTGGGGACGTAGTCTGCGATGAGCGCGAAGGGCGCGGGGGAACCGGCGGGGAGGGCGGTGACCATTGATCGAGTGTACCCGGCTTTGGCGGCGCCGGGGATGGGCGCCGGGGCACATTGGTGACAGGAGGCTGTCAGGAGAGGTGAGTGCCAACGGGGCCCGGAATGAGACCCTTGCATCGCGGGCGTATGCTTCACCGTAGTCCATCGCATTGCAGGGAAAGAGGGCTCGAGCTGTGGGTGAAAAAGAGACGCTGAACAGTAGTGAGCGGCAGGAGGGCGCCGGCAGCGGGATCGCCATCGGCGAGGAGGGCGTGCAGCGGACAGCAGGCGGAGGTGGCGGGATCGCGATCGATGAGGAGGGGCTCCAGCGGACCACGGGTGGCGCCGGGTACGTGCAGGACAACAGCCCCAACGCCGAAACGGAAAGGCGCAAGGACGAAGGCTCGAAAGATGCTGAACGGGCCAGCAATTTGAACCTTTCCAAGTCGAACATCGACCGGCTGGCGGGAGGAGACCCCGGGCCAGAAGACGCCGCGAAGGTGAAGGGCTCGAAGTCGAACACCTCCGAACGGTCGGGCGACCCCGGGGCGGGGGGCCCCGAACCAACAGAAGCGTCGAATCTGAACTCATCAAGGTCCAACTAGGCTCAAGACACCCGGAAGGACCTGGCGACGATGAAACGACTGCCGCCGCGGGCGCCGGTGTCGCGAGCCCGTCGTCCGGACTGGCGGACAACGGCCGGCGCACCTCTCGCGGGTTCGCTCATTGGCGTGGAGCACGAGTACCAGGTGTTCGACACGGACGGACGCCAGGTCGACTTTCGCGCGCTCATCCACCGCCTGAAGTGGGATGGTTTGCGGCTCGACCCCGGAGACCTGAACGCGCACCGGCTGCGGTCGGGGCTGGTCGTGACGGCCGACGGGATGGAAGCGGAGACTGCTTCACCGCCGGTACCGGTGGAGCGAGGCTTCGCGAACACGGTTGCGGTATGGGCGGCCGCGGGCAGGCGGGAACTCGAACGCATGCTCGGCCCCGGCTACCGGATTGAGGGGTACTCCACCCACATCAGCGTCGCCCTGCCGGGTGAAAACGCGGATGGCATCGCCCGGCTCTACGCACTGACCTTCGGTCCGGTCTTCGCGCGGCTCGTCGAGGGCCGGGAGTCGCTCGGGGTGTACGTGCGCCCGCGGCCGGGCCGACTCGAACTGTGCGGCGAGTACGTCGATGGAGAACGCCTCGGGATAGCCGCGGAGTATGCCGTGGGGAGTGTCCGGGCGTGCGCCGCCGGGGAGCACCCGCCCGAGGTCGCGGCGCGGTTGCTCCCCGGGCAAGAGCGGTTCGGGTACCGGTTGCACCGCATGGAGGCGTTCGGGTTCGACAGTTACGCGGCGAAGGGACACGACGCCTACCCGCTGGCAACTGGCGGAAGCGCCTCGCTGGCGGACCTTGCACAAACGTCGGTGGACCTGGCCTGCGATCACCTCGAGGCGCACCGGCGCGACCAGCGCGATGCGCTGCTCCAGGCCGCCCTGGCAGGCCCGCTCGCGCAGCGCCGCCAAACGGGGCCGGGACGCCCCGGGGGAAACCCGGGGCGGTCCGTGTTCGGCGAGGTGGTCGATGGCGTGGAGCGCCCGGCGTTCCGCGTCCGCCCGGAGTTCGCAACCTGGGGACACACGGTCTTCCGGGCAGAGCGAGGCGGACGGGCGGCGGCTATCTGTGTCGAGGGGGCCACCCTGGGGGCGTTCCTCGCCGAGCTACGGACCGGGGCGCTTGATTCCACGATCGAGCGGGCGCTGGAAGCCGCGAGCCCGGCGCCGGCATTCGGGGCCCCGGGTCAGCCGGTGCGGCCCGGCATTTACGGCTCGGTTACGGACCCGCTGGCGCTGGTGCCGGAAGAGATGCCCGCAAAGGCAGGACGACGGGGCAAAGAGCGCCCCGGGCGGATCGGCAAGGTCCTCCCGTGGCCGGCCGAGCAGGCGCAAACGGTGCCCGTGGGTCCGCTGCTCCCGGGTCCGGGCCAGATGACGCCAAAGCCGCACATGCCGTGGTGGGGCGTCGCCGCGGCAGCAGGAGTTGCCGCGGTGGTCATCGTCGCCGGGGCCGTCGCATTGTTGGCCGGTGATGGAGGGAATGACTCCGGTGACGCTGTGGCGACACCGAGCCCGGCAGGCTCGGAGGGTGCCGGCCCGGGCACCGCGGCAGGAGGGGTGGGGGGAACGGGAGGTTCCGCAACACCGGCGCCATCCGAAACGCCGCCGGTCCCAGCGACGGCCTCCGGCTCTCCAACAGAGGGGACCGTGGCCGCAGGCGGGGTCGGCGCGACCGAAACACCGCAACCTCCGTCGCCAACCGTGACCCCCACTCCGACGCCGCCTGCCGAGCCAACCCTGGCAGTCACGCCCACCGAAACGGCGACGCCAACGCTCAGCCCTACGCCGGCACCAACGCCAACTCGCGTTGTGGAGCCGACTCCGACCGCCACAGCCACACCAGCACGGACCGTGGAACCCAGCCCGACCCCGACTTTGACTCCGACCCCGGACGGCGGGCCGACACTGGAGCCCACGGTCCCGCCGGCCGGCGAGACTGTTCCCCCGGCTACACCGACCTGCCCGCCGGGGCAGATCTGTTTATGAGAGCGCAGCCCGCCCGTTACTCCACCTTCAGGCCCAGGACCGCTGGGTCGCCGGGCGGGTAGCGGAGGTCGAGCGATTCGAGCTTCTCCACCAGCGCGCGGGCAACGACGATGTCGCGGTACCACTTCTTGTTGGCGGGGACGACGTGCCACGGGGCAGTCTTCGTGTTGCAGTGCTCGATGGCGTCGTCGAACGCTTCGATGTACTCGTCCCAGAGCTTGCGGTCGTCGAGGTCGCCCAGGCGAAACTTCCACTGCTTGCGCGGGTTGTCGATGCGCTCCTGGAGCCGTTCGCGCTGCTCCTCCTTCGAGATCACCATGAAGAACTTCATGACGACGGTCCCGTTGCGGACCAGGTAGTCCTCGAACTCGTTGATGTCCTGGTAGCGGCGCTGCCAGACATCCTTCGGGGCGATCTTCTTCACGCGTTCAACCAGGACGGATTCGTAGTAGGAGCGGTTGAAAATCTTGATGTGGCCCCTCTCGGGCAGTTGCTTCTTGTAGCGCCAGAGGTAGTCGTGGGCGAGCTCTTCCGGCGTCGGCACCTTGAAGCTGGCGACCTGGAGGCCGATCGGGCCGACCTCCTGGAAGACGCTGTTGATGGTGCTGTCCTTGCCGGCCGTATCGATACCCTGGATGACGACCAGCATGGCGTAGCGCTCGTCGGCGTAGAGCCTGTCCTGGAGGTCGTTGATACGGATGCGCAGGCCGGCGATCTCCGCTTCCGCCTCCTCCTTCGAGTAGCCGTTCGTTTCGGCGGGGTCGACGCTGCGGAGGTCGAACTTCTTGCCGAACTCGGGAATGTGCGGGTGGCCGTTCTTCATGCTGGTTCACCGTCCCAATGGCGGTATCGACGTGCAGACAAGGCGCTCACTGCTGGCTCTTCCGGGCCGCGCGGCGGGCTTTCTGGTCCTCCGGGAGCGCGTCTTCGAAGTAGTCCTTCCAGTCGGGGTCGGGCGTTTCGCAGGCGGCCTTCGGCACGAACACGGAGCGCTCGACCAGCTCCATCTTGTGGATGTAGCGCGGGCAGTTGGGGAAGACCTCCTCGGCGGTGACGCGGACCACGAACTGGGCTTCGGGCCACTCGGCCTTGAGCGGGTCATCGAAATCGATGGTGGCGGTGCCATTGAGGCGCATGCGCCACTGGTTCTGGAAGTCGATGAACAGGAGGCCGACCTTGCCGGTCTCCAGGATGTTGCCCGTGGTCATGTACTGGCCGTTGCCGTCGTAGTTGGGGAAGGCGACGGTGTGGTCATCGATGACGCGGACGAAGCCGGGTTCGCCACCCTTATAGGAACAGTCGAGGTTGCCGTTGGCGCCCTGGGTGGCGATGAAGAACATGTCCATGCGCTCGATGAAGGCGCGGTCGCCATCGGTGAGGGTGGCGTGGAGGGTGGTGCGGGTGATGGCGTCGGCGAGGCGGCGCGTGTCGAAGCGGTCCTGGATTTCGCGGGCGCCGTGCCCGTGTTCGAACGAGTTGGCCATTGGTGCGTCTCCTTGCCCCGGCCGCGTGGAGCGGCTATACTGTGCCCACGAATCTTACTCCGCAGGAGACGCTCCCATGCCAAGCCGCCGCTCAGCCATCGCCTTCACGCCCGAAGAGCAGGACCAGTTCCTGAAGGACGGGTGGACGATCCAGATCGCGTCGATCGGCCCGAAGGGATACCCGCACCTGGTGGCGATGTGGTACGTGCTGATCGATGGCGACGTGCACTTCACCACGTTCGCGAAGAGCCAGAAGGTGCTGAACCTGCGCCGGAACCCGAAGATGACGTGCATGCTGGAGGCCGGGAAGGGCTACGCGGAGCTGCGCGGGCTGGTGATCGAAGGCGACGCCGAGATCATCGAGGACACCCCCTTCTGCGCGAAGGTGATGGGGATGGTGGGGGCCAAGTACAACGGCATCCCGGCGCCGACGGAGACGCCGGAAGGCGCGCTGAAGGTAGCGAGCAAGCGGGTGGTCATCCGGGTGAAGCCGGTGGACGTGTACAGCTGGGACCACCGGAAGCTGGGCGGGAAGTACTGAG
>CAUJEQ010000218.1 GCA_963169135.1 Chloroflexota bacterium | reverse complement strand
GTGCCCTCAGGGCGTAGTATTGCGGGGACGAATGCGCACAACCCATTCCAACCACGGAGCGGCTTTCATGACTGCAACCGGAAGGATCACCGTCCCTCGGCTTCCAAAGCGCCTGGTCCCCCGCCCTCGTCCCCTCCAGCGCCTCCACGCCTCAATCGGTAACGGCCTTACCGTCCTTCAGGCTCCTGCCGGCTATGGCAAGACCACGCTCATCTCGAGCTTCGCGGCAGAGGTGGAATTTCGGCCCGCCTGGCTCACGCTCGATGCCTCCGCCGGTGCTCCCGAAGTTTTCGCACAGCAGCTGGCCGCGGCACTCGCCGGTGACCGCGAAATCGAACCCCCCGCTGTCTCGACTAAATTCACCGACCTCCAGGCCTACATTCATGCGGCCGCACGCCAGGCAGCCGATGCGTCCGGTCTGCCCCTCCTCGTTGTCATCGACAACGTCGAGGAGCTCTCCGACGGCCGCGAATCCGGTGCGCTCCTCGTCTGGCTGATGGAAGTCCTCCCCGAAGGCAGCGAAGTCATCCTCTCCGGTCGCGAGTTGCCATTCATCCCCTCCATCAACGCCCTCATCGCCACTGGCGAAGTCACCGTGCTTGATGCTGCCGACCTTGCTTTCGATGCGGATGAACTCGCGGCGGCCATCGGCTCCTCGGGCGGGAAGGCCAACCCTTCCGAACTTGCCGGACTCACCGGCGGGTGGCCCGTTGCCGTCATGGCGACCCTTGCGGGCGGCACCGGGAGTTGCGACCGCCTGAGCGCAGCCGCCTTCGATCGCTATCTTCGTTCCGAGGTCTGGGAGCGCGTCCCGCCCGAGCTGCAGGAGGTCCTTCGCAGCGTAGCCCTGAGCCCGACCATCGAACGGGCCGCCGTCGAACTGGACTTCAGCCCCGCCGCCTGGCGGCAACTCACCGCCTGGGCCTCAACGCGCGACTTCCTCTGCGAGCACCTCTCGCCGGCTGAATTCCGCCTCAGCCCCATGCTCCGCCAATTCATCGTGGCCGACTTCCAACGCTCGGATCCCGAGGGGTATGACTCCGCGGTCGAACACGTGCTCCTGTCGATGGTTGCCGCCGGCGACCTGACCGAGGCCGTCGAATTCGCCCGGGCGGCTGCCAGTGAGCGGCACCTCGCCGAGTTGCTCGAATCCCACAGTGCCCGGCTGATCATCCAGGGCGCCTTCACGCTGCTCTGGCGCGCCTTTGAATCCATCAGTACGACGACCCTCGGCCGCAGACCGCTGCTCCGCGCTCTGCTCGCTCGGCTCACCGCCCACCATGGTGACCCGGAAGATGCACTCCGCCGGGCGGAACTCGTTCTCCGCGATCCGTCGAACACCGGCGCCGCTCGAATCCACGCTCTGCTGGCAAGCCTCCGCGCCCTGCGCCTGCTCGGGCGACTCGAAGAGGCGACCGCTACAGCCCACCGGCTACGCGCACTCGAGTGCTGCGACGATCCAATTCTCCAAACGGAGGTCGCCTACCAGAGCGCCGAGTTCGAACTCTCCATCACCCGTAATTTCTCCCGTGCGGAGCAGTTGCTCAACGACGCCGTACGCATGAGCGAGCGCCATCACGTAGAGCCGCTCGGGCTCCTCGCACGGTCCACGCTCGGCCAGGCCCTGGCGATGCACGGTGACGCGCCGGCGGCAGTCACGGTCCTCACCCGGGCGGCGCAGGGTTGGCGGAGCCTGGGGCGCTCGTCCAACCTCGGCTGGGTGCTCAACAACCTCGGCATGTCGCATCTCCAGGCTGGTGATTTCGCCAGCGCCGCATCGGTCCTCAAGGAAGCCATCCAGGAGGGCATCGACTGCGGAAACCAGCGCAACGTTGCCTACGCGACTGCCTCACTCGGCGATGCGGAGCTCGCCCTCGGCCACTTCCAGAACGCCCGCGAACACTACGAAGAGGCCATTCGCATCTGCGCGACCGATGCGCTGGACGAAACCCTGGCCGCACTCTCGATCGCTGGGCTTTCCGCCGCGTTCCTCGGCCTTGGCGACCTCCAGCAGGCCGACTTCTTCTCCCGCCGGGCGTTGCTCGTCGCGCTCGCTTCGGCGAACGACTACGAAGTCGCCCATTGCAAGTTGCAGCAGGCGGCGTGTGAGTTCGTCGCCGGCAATTACGTCTCGGCTATCTCCGAGGCCGCCCAGGCCGCTGAGCGCTTCGAGGCGATGGACGTGCCGCCATCACTCGCGATCGCCCATTACCGCATGGCGATGGCCTACTTCCGGACCAGCCGTCGCCCCGAAGCGCAGGAAGAGATCGGAAAGAGTGCCGCCGCCCTGAAGGAACCCTGGATGGCCAGCGCGCTCGTCCCGCTAATGCGCGAGAACCCGATGTTCGCCCAATGGGCGGCTTCGCGTGCCGGCGTTGGCCGTGTCTTCCGCGACCTCCTCGAGCGCCAATCGTTTGGGGTCCTCGCACCTGCCGAGGACCAGCCCGCGGCCGAGCCCCGGGGGCGACTGCCCCGCGTGGTCGCGCGCAGCCTCGGCGCCCTTTCCGTGTCCGTCGGTGGGCGCGAGGTCTCGGATGAGCAGTGGGCCAGCGCCCGGGCGAAAGAGATGTTCTTCCTCCTGCTCTCGCATCGCGGCGGCCTCCGCAAGGAAGAGGCTGTTGAGCACCTCTACCCGGATCTGCCGCGTGAGAAGTGCAACAGCGCCTTCCATTCCAATCTCTACCGCATCCGCAAGGCGCTCTACCAGGACAGCGTCGTCAAGCGTGATGGCACGTACATCCTGAATCCCGAGGGCCAGTTCGACTGGGACGTCGAGGAGTTCGAGGCCGCCATCGTGCGTGGCCGCCAGGCTCCGTCTGGATCGAAGGAGCGTGCCGTCGCCTTCCAGGAAGCTGTCGAGAAGTACGGCGGCCCCTTCGCCGAGGTGTTCCAGTCCGAATGGGCGGCGGCCACCCGCGCACGGCTCGACGGCGAGGCATATGAGTCGTTGGCGATGCTCGCTGCCTACTTCGCCAGCCGCGAGGACTACGAGTCGGCCGCGATGTGTATGGAGCGCGTGCTTCGTGCCAACCAGTACAACGAAGAGGCTGCCTATCAGTTGGCGCGCTACCGGGGGAAGGCCGGGCAGACCGTCCAGGCGCTCAGCTTCATCGATGACTACGGGTCGACCTACGCCTCGGAGATGGGCGAAGACCTGCCGCCCCGGTTCTGGCAGTTGCGGGCCGATATCGCCGCCGGCGTTGCGGTCTAGAGTTCACCTCAGTGTTCATGCCACGGTGTTCTCGCGAGAACTTCGCGAGAACACCCGGCTTAACCTCCATAGGACATCAATACGTCCTGGAGGGACACGGAATGACTCGGTTTATCTCGACTCTGGTTGCGGTCTCGTCGCTCGCCATCATCGCGCTCGCTGGAGCCGCGCCCTTCCAGTCCTGGTAGTTCCAGCCGCATCCGGGGCACGTCGCTGCGATAGGTCCCCCGAATGATCGCCCGTACGGTTCGCCGAGCGGGCGATTTGTGGTTTCTGGCGGCGGCCGCAGGCATCTTCCTCGCCCAGCAACTCGCTATCTCCTTCATGTCGACAGAAGGCGCGGAAGGCGCACTGCGCCGTGCGCTCTTCTTCCTCACCACGGTCGCGCTGGTTGTGCTGGCGCTGCGCTTCCGCAGGTTCTGGGGTGCGTGGCTCGTCGCCGCCGGCATTGTCCTCAACCTCATCCCCATGGCAGCCCATGGCGGGGCCATGCCCATCGACTACGCCATCCTCCAATCCTCGGGTGCCTTCCCCGAAGTGACTCGGGATGACATCGGCAAGCAGACCAACCACGGCAAGGATGTCGTGCTCGAACGCGACGACATCCACTTCTTTGTGCTCTCCGACCGCTACGTGGTTGACCTGCCCGTCTACGGCGCCAACGTCTATTCGCTCGGGGATTTCGTACTATTTGCCGGCGTCGCTCTTCTCCTCGTACAGGCGCCCCTCGTCCTCCTCCGCAGCCCCCGCCACGAATCTCCCCAGGCTGCCTGAGCCCATTCGGGCGCCCCGTAGCCGCCGACGGCCTGCTAGGCTTCGGCTCGAGTCAATCAGGGGGAGAGCCCATGCGCTTCATCATCTACGGAGCCGGTGCGATCGGTGGCACGATCGGCGGCCGCCTTCACCAGTCCGGGCACGATGCCGTTCTCATCTGCCGGGGGCAACACCTGGATGCCATCCAGCGCAACGGCCTGCTGCTCCGGGCCCCCGACGGCGACTTCCGTCTCCCCGTCTCCGCCGTGGGACACCCGCGTGAGGTCGAGTGGCGTCCCGGCGATGTCGTCATCCTCACGATGAAGACACAGGACACCGAGCCGGCCCTTCGCGACCTCGAAGCCACCGCCGGGACGGCTGTGCCGATCATCTGTGCCCAGAACGGCGTCGAAAACGAGCGACTTGCGGCGCGCCGATTCGAAAACGTCTACGCGATGCTGGTCGCCCTCCCGGCTACCTTTCTCGAACCCGGCGAGGTCATCGCCTCGGCCGCGCCGCTCAGCGGCTGCCTCCACGCCGGCGTGTTCCCCGCCGGCACCGACGCCACCATTGCAGGGGTCTGCGCGGCCCTCACTGCCTCGAAATTCCATTGCGAGCCCTCAACCGACGCTATGGCGTTGAAGTACCGCAAGCTCCTGGCCAACCTCGGCAACGGGCTGGACGTCATCACCGGGCGTATGGCCTGGGGCGCCGGCGGCGAGCTCGGCGAACTGACTGCCCGCCTCCGTGACGAAGCCCTCGCGTGCTACGCCGCCGCGGACATAATCGCCGTCTCCCAGGAGGAGTACACCGACCGCGTCCAGCGCCACTATCGCGCCATGGAGGTCGGTGGCCAACTGCGCTCCGGCAGTTCCACGCTCCAGAGCGTTCTCCGTGGCCACTCGACTATCGAGGTCGACTATCTCAACGGAGAAATCGAACTCTTGGGGAAGCTCCACGGCATTCCCACGCCCTACAACTCCACGGTCCGGCGCGTCGCGACAGACCTCGCCGCGCGAGGCGTCCAACCCGGCTCAATGACGGTCGAAGAACTCGCCGCCCGGGCTCGGGGTTAGCTCAGGCCTCCAGGATCCCGTAGCTCGCCAGCCCCATGAGCAGTTGCTCCACAATCGCGCCGATGTCTGGGTCCCCGAGGTCGGAGCCGCTGATTGGTCCGCTTGCTGTCTGGAGCACCATGCCCGGTCGTGCCAGCAGGTTGCGCACCACCACCCCGAGAGCCGCCCGGTCCCGCGTCCCATCGACCCACGGTACGAAAGCATCCGTGAAGCCGTCGAACGACACCGCGTAGTGCATCAGGTTCGGGAGCGACTGCCCCCGCGGGGCCACCGCTCGTGCCACCGCGCTTGCCTGCGGATGGGTGCCCGCTGCTGTCACCATCGTGGGCCGGTGCGATCGGATATCGATCGCGTCGTGGGCCAGGAGCGTGTAGAGCACTCCCCCGAAGTACTCGTGGTCTCCGGCATCGGGGCCTTCCAACCTTCCCGCTACATCCTCTAACTCGTCATAACTGAGAGCAGCTGGAAACGCTTCCCGCAATGCGCCGATGATCGCCTTCGCTGCAGGCGCGGCCAGCGTGAGCGAAGCGCCCCCCGGGAGCGGCGCTGCGTCGTCGGGCCATGGCCGCGGCCCTGGCGGCGCGCCGAGCCGAAAGTACATCTCCGTGAGCGTCGAAACCTCCAGCCGCCGCTCCAGCCGGACATCCTCGCGACAGATGAGTGACTGCCGGAACAGCCGGTTGGTGATGAAGTCGCGGTACTGCTCCAGCGCGAGGTTGTCCGGCGCGATGGTCTCGAGGGTCTGACGGACCTCCGCAGGGAGGTTCGTCGAAAGCATGCTCGAGAAGCTCGAGTCTGCCAGGTACTGCAGACCGTGGTTCGACACCATGGCTGCGAACTCGTGAAGATAGAAAGCCCGGTTCTCGCCCTCCAGGAACTCATGGATGACGTAGTAGTCCGGCCGCGACTCCAGGAGCTTGCGCTCGAACGAGATGTGCTCGTGGAAGGCGCTGGTGGTCCCCGAGCTTTCAGCGATTTGCCCCGATGCCTCGTCGACGAACTGGACGATCGCCCGCGCTTGCTCCGCGCGCTCTTCCGGGCTATCGAAGTGCCGGGCGTGATACACCATCATGTCGCGGACCATCCCCCGCATGCGCCACCCGGGCAGGGCGTTGTAGCTCACGAAGGCGACACCCTGCGTACCCAACAGGTCCCGGCACCCGGCCAGCATCGCTTCACGTACGTCGTCGGGCACCCACGAGAACACCCCGTGGCAGACGATGTAGTCGAACGGCCCGCCGAGCGTGGCCATGTCCCGGATATCCATCGCCATGAACCGCACGTTGGTCAACCCGAGTTGCCGGGCCAGGTCCGTCGCCGTCTCCACCTGGCGCACCGACAAATCGATGCCGATGAATTCGCTGCCCGGCAGGCCGTACGCCATCGGCACCAGGTTCGCTCCGTCGCCACACCCCAGTTCGAGAACGCGGCAGCGTTCCGCAGGAGCTGGCCGCATGCCGAACAGTCGCGCCATGGCGCCCACCTGCGCCGGGTGTGTCGTCGTTACGGCCGATCCAGGGTAGGGCACCTCGTTGTAGCCCATGGCGGTCGGGGCGGCTTCACTCACGTCGGGCATTGTCATGGTTTACCAGCGGGGCCCACAAATCGACCCCGTTTGGGCCCTTTCGGTGCAACCGCAACTGTCTACAATGTCCACGCCACGGCGACATGGACCCGAGGCGAAGGAGGAGCTCCATTGGCCAAGATCATTGAAATCGAAGGCATCGGCGAAGTGTTTGCCGCCAGGCTTGAAGGTGCAGGCGTCCCCACCGTCGAAGCACTGCTCCAACAGGGAGGTACCCCCGGTGGGCGTAAGGCGCTCGCCGAGAAGACTGAACTCTCCACCGACCGCATCCTCGAATGGGTCAACCGGGCTGACCTCATGCGCATCAAAGGCGTCGGCTCTGAGTACTCCGACCTGCTCGAGGCCGCCGGCGTCGACACGGTGAAAGAGCTCGCGACTCGTCGCCCCGACAACCTCCAGGCCAAAATGGTCGAAGTGAACGAGGCGAAGAAGCTCGTGCGTCGCGTTCCCACGTTGAATGAAGTCGACGCGTGGGTCACTGAGGCGAAGACGCTGCCCCCGATGGTGTCCTACTAAAAGGCACACGCGGATTGATCTGACGGCGAAGATGTCGCGAAGCCAGGGGCCACCCACGCGGCAATGGCCCCCTGGCAATTCATCGAGTGCGCGCGCGCCGTTCCGTTACCACTCCTTGCCGATGCCGCCCCGTCCCCCGAAGAAGGCCGACGGCCAGTTCCGCCCGGTGATCATCGCCTTGTCAATGTCCTCTTTCGAGGCGATGCCCTGCTCGGCGATGGCGCGAGCTTCGCGAGCGGCTGCGCCAAAGATGCGGTTCAGCAGGAACCCGTACGTGCCCGGCGTGTCCTTCACCATCGAGACTGCCTTGCCCGCCGCCTCGGCGAGCTGCCGGACCGTCTGCACGTTTTCTTCGGTCGACTCCGGTGTGTAGATCACTTCGCACATGCGCATGGTTGGCACCGGGTTCGAGAAGTGCATGCCCACAAACTTCGTCTTGCGATCGGCCGAAACATCCTTCGCGATGTCCTGGATGCAGAACCCCGACGTGTTCGAGGCGAAGATTGCCTCTGGCTTCACAATTCCGTCGAGTTCCTGGAAAACCTGCTGCTTGAGTTCAAGCTTCTCCGGGATCGCCTCGATGATGATGTCGCAGTTCGCCAGGTCCTCCACCTTCGTCGTGTAGCTCACCCGGGCCATAGCAGCGATCGCATCATCGAAGTTGACCTTGCCACGCTCCACGGCCCGTTTCACCCCCCACTTGCCTTCGCAAAGCGCGTGGCGTGATGCCTCGATAGCCTCGTCGTTGATATCGCGGATGACCACGCTGTAGCCAGCCAGGGCGAACACCTGGGCGATGCCGCCCCCCATCACGCCCCCACCGAGCGCGCCGATCGTCTTCACGTCTTCCAATTGCACGTTGCGAACCTCGTATCCGATATGTGTGGATACTACCCGCCCCGCACCGCCCAGCCCACACCGGTACCCGCGCGTGACGAACCTCCGCACAGCCGCTAGGGTTGCGGAATCTCAATACGGTTGGTGCGACTCATGTTCAAAGGCGTGGACCACGTGGTCATCGCGGTGAAGGACCTCGATGCGGCGGTCGGCCGCTACGAGGCCATCTACAGCACGAAGGTGAGCGAACGCAGCGAAGCTCCCGCGGCGGGCATGGCGATGGCCTTCTTCCGCTTCGGCGATTCCTACATCGAACTCGTTTCGAACACCGGCGACCAGGGCCCTATCGCCAAACGTCTCGCCGAGATGGGCGAGGGCGTTCACCTGGTGGCGATGAAAGTCGACAACATCGAGGCCACCCTCGCCGACCTTCGCGAAAAGGGCATCCGCCTCGTCGGCGACCCCGGCCCGGGCAACCCGGTCAAAGGCCAGGTGTTCATCCATCCCTCGGTGACGGGTGGCGTGCTCACCCAGCTCGTCGAGCGCTAACCGAGCCCGAGCGCGCGCTCGATCTCGGCCGGCCGGAAGCCGTACACGAGCGTATCGCCGATGACCAACAGCGGCGGGAGGCGCGCACCGAGGGCCAGGAACTCCCGCGCGGCATCCTCGTCACGCACGACGTTCCGTAGTTCGTATTCCACGGACCGCTCGTCAAGAAACTTCTTGACCACACGGCAAGCGCTTCAGCGCTCGTGGGAATAGAGGATCACGCGTTCCATCCCGCCAGTGTGGCGGCCGCCCGGAGCCCGTGGCAAAGCGCATCCCTCGAACCCCGGACCCCGCAGGGCGGTCCGGTGCTAAGGTGCGGACGTGGCTATCACCCGGCGAATCGCACCCGTTGTCGCCCGGCTCCGGTCGGACGATTGTCGCGCAATCTGGCTGGCAGGGAGCCATGCCACCGCCGATCCCGGCCCCTTCTCGGACGTGGACCTCGGGGTCATTTCCGGGTCGGGCCGGCGCGGATTCTCCCTGGAGGTCTACGACGGCCTGCTGCTGTCGGTCTCAACGCTCTCCGAACAGGCGATGCTGAAGGCATTCGCCGAGCCCGCGATAGCGGGCGCGGCGGTTCCGGGGTGGCGCGACGCGGTCCTGCTCTTCGACCCCGAGGGTTGCGGGGCCGCGCTGAAGCGCGCTGCCGAGGACTGGCGCTGGGACAACATCGCCGCCGCGTGCGACGCCTGGTGCGCGGCCCAGGCCGTCACCGCCGCTGACGATCTGCTCAAGCTCGCCAACGCCATCGAACGCCGTGACGACCGCGAGGTATCGCTGCGCCGCAACACGCTCGCGGCCAGGCTGCCCCTCGTCATGTCCGTTCACCGCAGGCTGCTTTACGGCAGCGAACGTAACCTCTTCCGGGTCGTCGATCGCGAGTTGGGGGACGAGTGGGCCCGGAAACACGCGACGGCAATCGTGGCACAGCCCGCGCCGCTCGCCGAGGGCTTCGCCGCTGTGTGGTGGCTGTACCAGAGGGTCACCGACGAAATCGCGCCCCTTCTCAACGACCACCAATCGGCCGTCGTGAGGTTGGCCATGGCTTCACGCCCCACGGAGCGCACATAGAAGAAGCCCGCTGGCTTTCGCTGGCGGGCTTCGAGTTTGGCGTCCGGTCCTGCTAGTCCAGGTAGTCCTTCAGCTTCTTGCTGCGGCTCGGGTGGCGGAGCTTCCGCAGCGCCTTTGCCTCTATCTGGCGGATCCGCTCGCGGGTGACGCCGAACTCGCGGCCCACTTCCTCGAGCGTCCGGCTGCGGCCATCTTCGAGGCCGAACCTCAGCTGGAGCACCCGCCGCTCGCGGCTGGTGAGGCTCGCTAGCACGTCTTCCACCTGTTCGCGCAGCAGTTGCTGGCTCGCGGCTTCGGCAGGAGCCAGCGCCGTCGGGTCTTCGAGGAAGTCGCCCAGGTGGCTGTCCTCCTCTTCACCGATCGGCGTCTCGAGCGAGACCGGCTCCTGCGAGACCTTCTGAATCTCCCGGATGCGTTCCGGAGTGTAGGCGGCGGACGCGTCAGGCTTCCCGCTTTCGGTCATCCCGCGCGCGATCTCCTCGCTCGTCGGCTCGCGCCCGTACTCCTGCACCAGCCGGCGGCTGACACGGACGAGCTTGTTGATCGTCTCCACCATGTGCACCGGGATGCGGATCGTGCGCGCCTGGTCGGCGATGGCCCGGGTGATGGCCTGCCGGATCCACCACGTCGCATAGGTCGAGAACTTGAAGCCCTTGCGGTAGTCGAACTTCTCCACCGCCCGGATGAGGCCGATGTTCCCTTCCTGGATAAGGTCCAGGAGCGACATGCCGCGCCCGATGTACTTTTTCGCGACCGACACCACCAGGCGCAGGTTGGCCTCGGTCAGCCGGCGGGTGGCCTTCTGGCCGTTCCGCTTCACCGTGTCGAAGTGGTAGCGCAGCTTCTCTTCCAGCGGCGCGATCTTCTCGATGAGCCCATCGACCGGCGGCACCAGGTCGTCCTCGGTCCCCGCCTCCTCGCCCATCTGGGCGACCAGATCGGAGGTGAGGATGTGGGTGACGATCGAGAGCGTGACGATCCGCTGGTGGGCGTCGTCCTCTTCTATCTTCAGCTTGTTCAACACGTGGAACTTGAAGTCCGCGTCGGTCTCCCCGTCGATCAGACCGCGGAACTGCGGGTCGGCGATGGTTTCGCTGAACGAGAGGTTCTTGAGCTTTTGGCCCTCGGCGTTCCGCCACTTGCGGACCACCGCCACCTCGTCCGGGCCGGGCGGCTTCACCAGCTTGTCAAAGTCGTCGATGAAGCGCTTCGCCTCTTTGTAGACGGACAGGAGCGCGCCCCACTGTTCGAGCAGGCGCACGGCGACGCGCGCAGCGGATGGCGGGTGGCCGTAGTTGGTGACGTACTCTTGCTCGATTGCCTCGATGTGGAGGCCTTCCTCCATTTGCCGCGCGAGGTGCTTCTCGTCGTCGGCGGTCAGCAGGTAGACCTTGCCGATTTCGCGCAGGTACATCCGGACCGGGTCGTCGATCCCCTCGGCTTCCTCGGTGAGGAGGGCAATGTTCGCCTCCTCCTCCTCTTCTTCCTCTTCCTCGGCGGGGGTCTCTTCCTCTTCGTCCGCAGCGATATCGGAAAGCTCGTCTTCGCCGGCGTCCTCATCGCCAAAGCTCGACAGGCGCGAAAGCACACCGTCGATCACGGTTCCATCGCTCGCGGGGGATGCGTCGGTCAGGGCATCGTCAGTCATGCTCAGAAATCAAACCTCTTCAGTACAGGGGGAACGACAAGGCGCGCAGGGCACACTGCGCCTTTTCCAGAGTAGCAAGCCTG
>CAUJEQ010000217.1 GCA_963169135.1 Chloroflexota bacterium | reverse complement strand
TCGCTGACGCTTTCGGGCATGACGCAGACGACGTGGTAGCCCTTGACGCGGCCGATCATGGCGAGGCCGATGCCGGTGTTGCCCGAGGTGGGCTCGAGGATAGTCGCGCCGGGCTTGAGTTCCCCGCTCTTCTCGCCGGCGTCGATCATGTATTTGGCGATGCGGTCCTTCACCGAGCCGGTGGGGTTCTGGCCTTCGAGCTTGGCATAGATATGGACGCCCGGGCGGGGCGAGAGCGTCTGCAGCTCCACCATGGGCGTGTTGCCGATCAAGTCCAGGACCGAGCTAAAAAGCGCCATCAGGTTCCCCCCGCCACCGGTTCACGGTGTCCACCACCCGCGCGGCCGTCCTAACAGCCGCCGGCGAGGGCTGGCAGGACATCGAGGACATCGCCAGCCTTGATCGCCGTGCCGACGCCGCCGGTGTAGCGGATGTCTTCATCGTTCAGGTAGATGTTGACGAAGCGGTGGGGCTTGCCATCGGGGCCGTAGACCTGGGCTTTGAAGCCCGGGTAGCGGGTCTCGATGTCGTCGAACACCTCGGCAACGGTCGAGCCGTTGGCCTCGACGGTCTTGTTGCCGCCGGTGACTTTCTGGAGCACCGAGGTGACTCGCACCTGGATTGTCGAACCTGCCATCGTGGTCATCGTTCTCTCTTTCGTGTCGTTGCACTCGTGCGTGGGGCGCGGAGTTCCCCGACGGGTCCTCGCACGCGCCGTGCTTCTGGGACCGGCTTACGCCGTCGCCGCGTGGGGGATGGGCGCACCGCAGAACTGTTCGTAGTCGATCAGCTCGTGGATGGTCGGGTTATCGCCGCAGAGCGGGCATTCCGGGTCGCGGCGAACCTTGACGATGCGGAACTCGAGTGAGAGTGCATCGTACAGGAGCAGCCGGTTCACCAGCGGCTCGCCGACTTCGAGGACGAGCTTGAGGACCTCGGTGGCCTGGATGCTCCCGATGGTGGCGCACATCGCCCCGAGGACGCCGGCCTCGGCGCAGCTGGGCACCATGCCGGGAGGCGGGGGCGCCGGGTAGAGGCAGCGGTAGCAGCCCTTGCCCGGGATGTAGGTGGTCGCCTGGCCGTCGAACATCAGGATCGAGCCATCGACGAGCGGCTTCTTCAGGAGGTAGGCCGCGTCGTTCACCAGGTAGCGCGTGGCGAAGTTGTCGGCGCCGTTCACCACGATGTCGTACTGCGAGATGATCTCGAAGGCGTTGTCGCTCGTGATCGGGGTCTCGTGGAGGACCACGTCGATGTTCGAGTTGTGGGCGAGGAGCGTTTCCTGCGCGGAGAGGACCTTCGCCTTCCCGATGTCGGCGGTCTGGTGGAGGATCTGGCGCTGCAGGTTGGAGCGGTCGACCACATCGAAGTCGATCAGGCCGATCTTGCCGACACCGGCGAGGGCGAGGTAGAGCGCCACGGGTGAGCCGAGGCCGCCGGCCCCGATGATGAGGACGCTGGACTCGATGATCTTGCGCTGCCCGGAACTGCCGACCTGCGGCATGATCAGATGGCGGCTGTAGCGTTCCACCATCTCCGGGGTGAGGGTGGTAGGGGCGCCCCCGGCGAGGGCGGGGATGACGGCGACTTCGTCGCCGTCCTTCAGGGTGGTGGATTCGCCTTCGAGGTTCTCGATTTCGACCTGGTTCACGTAGATGTTGATGTGGCGGGCCCGCTCGCCGCTGGCATCGACCACCTGCGCCTTGAAACCCGGGAACTGGGTATCGAGGTCGTTCAGGATATCGGAGACGGTACTCCCCTTCGCCTTCACGCTGGCGCGGTTGCCAACGAGGTGGCGGAACGGGGTGGGGATGTAGACATTCACGGACATGCGGGCCCTCCTTCGGCAGCGGTCAGCCATGACATGGTTGCACAACGAAACGCACGATGCGCGTGTGCGGTGCGTTCGTGGTTCGCGGGTTAGTTACATGTTGACACTGAGGTAGCGCTCCCCGGTATCGCAGATGACGGTGACGACGGTTTTGCCGGCACCAAGCCGCTCGGCGATCTTGCGCGCGGCGAAGACGTTGGCGCCGGCGGAGATGCCGGCGAGGATGCCCTCTTCGCGGGCAAGGCGCTTGCTCCAGAGGACGGCGTCCTTGTCTTCGACGCGGATGATCTCGTTGTAGACCTGGCGATCGAGCACGCCGGGGACAAAGCTGGCGCCAATGCCCTGGATGCCGTGCATGCCGGCCCGGCCGCCGCTGAGGACGGGCGAGCGCGAGGGTTCGACGGCGACGAGGAGGACGCGGTCGCCAAGCTCTTCGCGGAGCGCGTGACCGACGCCGGTGATGGTGCCCCCCGTACCGACCCCGGCGACAAACGCATCGATGCGGCCGCCGGTGGCGTCGAGGATCTCACGGCCGGTGGTGCGCTGGTGGATCTCCGGGTTGGCGGCGTTCTCGAACTGCTGGGGCATGAAGTAATCAGGGTGCTCGCGGCAGAGCTCCTGGGCGGCGAAGACGGCGCCGGTCATGCCCTCGATCCCGGGGGTGAGGACGAGCTCGGCGCCGTACCGTTCGAGGAGGCGGCGGCGTTCGACCGACATGTCTTCGGGCATGGTCAGGATGATGCGGTAGCCCTTCACGGCGGCAACCAGCGCGAGGCCGATGCCGGTATTTCCCGAGGTTGGCTCGACGATGGTGGACCCGGGCTGGAGACGGCCGGCCCGCTCGGCGTCCTCGATCATTGCGAGGGCGATGCGGTCCTTCACGCTGCCACCGGGGTTCAGATTCTCCATCTTGCCCAGGACGGTCGCGGCCTCCTGGGGGATGACGCGGCGGAGCCTGACGAGCGGCGTCGCCCCCACGAGGTCGAGCACCGAGTCGGCGATGAGGGGGCGGGTCGCGGGGGCGGTCATATCACCCACCGCCCGCTGACGGCCGTCGGCTCGCGTTCGAGAAGGTCGGCGACGGTGTAGGACTCGAGGATGGCGGACGTGGCATCGCGGATACGCTCCCAGATTTCGCGCTGGCCGCAGTGGTGCGGGTGGTCGGTCATTTCGGGCGGCTCATCGAGCCAGGCCACGGGCGAGAGGCTGCCCTCGAGGGCTTCGATGACCTCGCGGACGTTGATCTGGGCGGGGTCGCGGACAAGCTCGTGGCCGCCGGCGGGGCCGCGGACGGAGCGGATGAAACCGGCCTTGCGGAGGGCGGTGAGGAGCTGGTCGAGGTATTGCTCGGGGATGTGGCGGCGGAGGGCGATCTCGGAGGACTGGAGCGGCCCGCGGCCGAAGTGGCCGGCGAGTTCGATGAGGGCGCGGAGACCGTAGTCGCTACGAGTGGAGACGCGCATGTGGAGTTCCGAAGCCTTCTCTGGAGCCACCCGGATATAAAGTAGAGTAACTCTGTCAACAATCGTAGGGGATGGAGCGGTGGGGATGCAATCGGGCGAGGGGACGGCAACCCCGCGCGTGTGGTTCCACGGCCCGCGCCGCTGCGCTGGCGGGGAGGTGGAGCACGCCATCCCTGGCGTGCCTCGGAGTGGCGATGCGGGTTGCCCGTGGCGGGGATGGGCAGGCGGTGGGAGATGCAATCGGGCGGGGGGCGTGGCAACCCCGCGCGTGTGGTTCCACGGCCCGCGCAGCTGCGCTGGCGGGGAGGTGGAGCACGCCATCCCTGGCGTGCCTCGGATGGCGATGTGGGTTGCCCGTGGCGGGGATGGGCAGGTGGTGGGAGATGCAATCGGGCGGGGGGTGAATCAGTTGAACCGCGGCGGGCGCTTCTCCTGGATGGCTCGGGCGCCCTCGGCCGGGGCGTCGCTGAAGAACCCGAGCATCTCCAGCGCCAGCGAGTAGTCGAACGCGGTGATGCCGCCGAGCCTGAGCCACTGGTTGAGCGACTTCTTGGTGAAGCGGAGCGCGTGCTGGGGGCCGTCGGCGAGGCGCCGGGCAATGTCCGTCGTCGTGGCCATCAGTTCGGCGCGGGGGACGGCTTTGCTGACCAGTCCGATGCGCTCGGCTTCGCGGCCATCGATGAAGTCGCAGGTGAGCAGGTAGTACTTCGCTTTGGCCATGCCGCAGAGGAGCGGCCAGATCATGGCGGCGTGGTCGCCGGCGGCAACGCCGAGGCGGGCATGGCCGTCGGTTAAGCGAGCCTCTTCGGCGATAACCGAGATATCGGCCATGAGGGCGACCGCGAGGCCGGCGCCAACAGCGACGCCGTTGATGGCGGAGATGATGACCTTCTCGCAGTTCACCATCTCGTAGACGATCGCCTCCGCTTCCTTCATGACCTGCATGGTGGCCTCGAAGCGTTCCCCGGCCGAGAGCGCGCCGCGCGCTTCGAGATCGTTCAGGTCGCCGCCAGCGGAGAAGGCCTGGTCACCAGCGCCGGTGACCACGATGACGCGGACCGCGGGGTCGGCGTCGAGGTCGCGCCACACGCGGGTCAGCTCCCCGTGGAGGACGTTGTTGGTGGCGTTGAAGACCTCGGGCCGGTTAATGGTGACGGTGGCGATGCCTTTGGCGATATCGATGAGGAGGTGCTGGTAGGTTGCGGCCATGTGGGTCTCCAGTTCGGGCAGCCTGCGGGGCGCCCGTGTTCAGGGTTCGCGGTAGACTACCAAGAGCGATGCCGAACTGGGTTGTCGAAGGATTGATCGCGACGAGCCCGCGGCCGGGCTTCTCGCCGGGCCCGGAGCTGACGGTCCACGACCACGTGGTGGACTCGTGGATCGAGGATGCACGGCGGTTCGGCATCCGGTCGGTGATGTGCCTGATCGGGAACGACCAGCTGTGGCTCTACCGGAAGGCAACGCCCGAGGGGCTGCTCGAGCGGTACCGCGCGTCCGGATTCGACGTGTTCCACCTGCCGACCGTGGACCAGCAGACGCACCCGTTCACGCCTGACCAGTACGAGCTGGCGTGGGACGCGTTCATGAAGCTGCCCAAGCCGGTGCTGGTGCATTGCAGCGCCGGCATGGACCGGACGGGGCGGGTGGTGAACTTCATCATGGCGCGGCTCGACACGTCCGGGGCCGAAGGCGCGGCGGCGGGTTAAGCGAAAAGAGATATCCCTTGAATGTAGAAGCGCCGCGGATCAGGTCGAAGTCGGGATCGGGAGCTTCGCGTCTCTTCAGGGCCTTCTGCGCGAGGTCACGCGACCTGCACCATCGGCGGCACGATCGTCCCGAGTGAGGAGTCCGTGGCTGCGGCCGCAACCGCTGATCCGTCCGTCCTAAACCAGCTCCGCCGCTTCTTTGGGAGGCGGGATGACTGCTGAGTGGTCATTGCTACTCGCTCCTGGAGCCGCTCCCAACGGAGGGCGGTTTCGAGAGTCACGAAAGCCTCTCCCGCCTGGTCAACGAGCACGGGCAGCTCGACCTCGAACGTGAACGTCCCGTCCCTGAAGACCGGCACCCACGCGGTTGTTCCTTCCATGGCAGCAGCCCCCTTCCTCTAGCTGTAGAACGCCGTCACCAGAATCATCGGCTTTTTCTCGTAGTTTACTCGGACGGTCATTGGGCGACCGTGAGCGGTTTCGCACGATATGTCGCACACACTTCCCCTGTCGTCACTCCCAGTCCCCGCCTCGTCGCGAGAGATCCTTGGTGCATCATCCGTCAAGCCGAACGCCACCTCCGCCAACCCTGGCCGGTCCCGGTTGCCGAGACGCTCCTTCAGATAGTGTACCGAGATGAGCAAGTCTGTCCCGTTCCTGGCTGCTGCAACAATCGACTCGAGGTCAGCTGTCACTCGGGGGCCAGTCCTCACGAGCTACTCCTAGCGTCGTGTAGACGGCATACGGCAAGGCTATCTCCAGGCCGTTCTCGCGCTCGTAATGGCTCAGGTTCTTGCGCAGGAGCATCGAAAGCACCTTCGCCTGTTCAAGCGACATGCGGACGACCACCTGATCATCGGTAACGGGGACCTTTCCGGTCGCCTGCCTGCGGCCGGTGAGGCCGAAGGTGACCGTCACACCGTAGGGCGTCAGGGCAAAGTCAAATACGTCCGAAAAGACCTCAGGGACATCGTCAACCAATTGCGCTCCTCCTTCTCCTTCGGAGACGGCGGGGCATTGTGTCAGTTCGGGACCAAACTGTCTATACAGTTATGGGCCACTTCTCGGTGGTGGCTAGCGGAGGTCGGCCCATTCGGCCTGACGGGCGAAGAGCAGGTCGTGCATCTCCCAGAACTTGTCCTGCTCCCCGGCGCAGATCGCGACGAGGCTGGCATTCCCGGCGTTGGCATGGATCTGGGTGATGGGGAAGTGCAGGAAAGCGATGGCCACATCGTCGCCCAGGCGCGAGCGCACGTCGCCGATCGAAGACTCTGTCCAGCGCTTGCAGAACGGGCACTGGAAATCGCTGAACTCGGCGATCATGACCTTCGCATCGGGGTTGCCCTCGATCTCCGCGTCGCTGACATCGGGTCGGGAATCCATGATCTGGAAGCCGGGCGGGCTGGAGGTCGCGAGCTGCTGGATGGCGGCGCTGTAGCCGTCGAGGGTGGTTGGACTGCCCTTGAGTTCGGCTTCGATGATCTCGTCGAGGATGGCGGTGGGCTGGGCGCCGACGAGCTTCTTATTGTTGATGAAGAAGGTAGGCGTGCCGGTCACGCCAAGTGCGGAGCCGCGCTGCAACTGGTCGTTGATGAGCGAGATATTCTCCTGCTGGCCGAGGCACTGGGAGAACTTCGCCTCGTCGAGGCCGACCTGGCGCGCGTAGCCATTGAAGGTATCGAGGAGGCCCTGGGCGGCGGCCGGTTTGGTGGGCTCAACCGTGCTGACCGCGCCGACAACGGGCGAGGCGTCACCGTCGGGGTTGGCGGCGGTGTCATCGCCATCGTCGCCGGTCCACCAGATGGCCCCGGCAATGATCCCGGCTCCGAGGACCACGGCGATAGGCGTGAGGAAGTAGCTCCAGAGGGGCTGCTTCTTCAGGTAGAGCGGGCCAGGGGGGAGGGGTTCGGGAAGTGCCGGCGCGGGAGCCTCCGCCGGATTCGATTCGGGAGTATCAGTCACCCATCCATGGTGCCGGGTTCGCGGAGTTCAGGCGAATGGACGGGTGCGCGTGTTTACCGGCTATCCAGGCCCCGCAGGACCGCCATCATGATGGCCTCGAGCGTGGCGAGGCCCGGGTCGGCGGCCATGGCGTCCTCGACCCAGCGTTTCGCATCGGCGCGGGGGTAGCCGAGGGCGGAGACCGCCTCGACCGCGTCGGCGACGACTCGCTTCTGTTCGAACTTCGCGGCATCGACCGGCTGAGCCACGCCGCCGTCGTGGAGGGCGGCCTCGGCGATCACCTTGCCGCGCAGGGTCGCGATGATCTTGTCGGCGCCGCGCGTCCCGATGCCGGGGAGCTTCGTCAGGACCGCGCGGTCCTCCTGTTCGATGGCGCGGGCGATGGTGCTGACGGAGATGTTCATCGCCCTGGCGGCCTTCGCCGGCCCGATGCCCTCGACGGTGGTGAACTTGCGGAAGAAGTCGCGCTCGGCGCGGCGGAGGAAGCCGACGAGCACGGGGACGGGGTTGTTGGCGGTGGCGTGATAGAAGATGTGGAGGCCGATTTCCGGACCGAGACCGTCGGTCAGGTCGCTTTCGCCCGCCATGACCTGGATCTCGGGCCAGAGCACGAGCGGCACGAGTACCTCGTAGCGCACGCCGGCGACATCGACCTCGATCGCGGGGCCCGAGACATCCATGCGGGCGAGGCGGCCCTGGAGGTGGGTGATCACGGGCAGTCCCGAGTTGCGAGTTGCGAGTTGCGAGTTGGCAGCACGCGGGAAGTAAACCATAGACCGCGGTGTGGGCACGAGCGGCCAAAAGAACAACGAGGCGCGGAGACCGAAGAGTGGGACCAGCCCAAATCGACAATCGGCAATCGGCAATCGACAATCGAGGCGTGCCTGAACTGCCCGAAGTCGAAACGATCCGGGGGGACCTGGTGCCGCTGGTGATTGGGCGGCGGATCACCGGTGTCGACGTGGACGCCGGGACGATCCAGTTGCTTGTGGGAGCGCCCCTCGAGGTGTTGCAGGCGAACCTGGTGGGGCGGACGGTTGCGTCGCTGGGGCGGCGGGGGAAGTACCTGCTTTTCGGGCTCGACGATGGCCGGGTGTTCGTGGTGCACCTGCGGATGACGGGCCGGCTGGTGTGGCGGGAGCGGGGCGCACCCGAAGAGACGTACCAGCGGGCCGCGATCGAGTTCGACAACGGATACGACCTGCGCTGGTGCGACCTCCGGAAGTTCGGCACCTGGCGCATCCACGATTCCGCGGACGAGGTGATCGCGAAGCTTGGGCCGGAGCCGATCGACGCGGGGCTGACCGAGCGCCACTTCCGGACGGTGCTGGCGAACCGGACTGCGCCCGTGAAGGCCGTGCTGCTGGACCAGCGACGGTTCGCGGGGCTGGGCAACATTTATGTCGACGAGGCGCTGTACGAGGCGCGGGTACGGCCAGACACGCCGGCGGGGCGGGTCTCGCCGGCGGCCGCGAAGCGGCTGTTCCACGCCAGCCGGGCCGTGCTGGAGCGGGGCATCGCCAACCGGGGAGCGAGTTTCCGGGACTACGTCGACGGGCAGGGGAACCCGGGACAGCAACACATGTACGTGCAGGTGTTCCGGCGGACGGGAAAGCCGTGCTACAGCTGCGGCACGCCGATCATGCGCACAATTGTCGGGGGGCGGGCGACCCACTTTTGTCCGAAGTGCCAGCCGAAAGCCCGGACGCGGAGGGTGACTTCATGATCGCAGACCCGGTAGCGGTGTTGACAATCCTGCACCTGTCAGGAGACACGCCATTCGAGGTGGAGCCGCTGGGGGACCTGCCGGGGTCGCCCGAGCGGTGGCACATCGCGGCCCCGGGCGGGACGAAAACGGTCATCGTCCGGTGTCCGCTCGACCCGGAGGAGGGCGCCAACCACGCGGCCATGATGGAGGCGCTCAAGAGTGCCCGCTTCCCCCATATGCCGGTACTGCTGGGGTTCGCGGGCCAGGCGACCGTGGAAAGCGAGCCGGATGGCGTGACTGCGCTGCAGCTGGTGCCGCCGCCGGGTGCTGCCGAGGCCGCCGTCCGGGCGCTGGCTGCGTTCCACGCACTGCCGGTCCGGGAGGGGCTGGACTGGGGCTGCACCCCGGGGGACCTCTACCCGCCGGACGAGCTGCCGCTGCATCGCCTTGGCTTCACGGCCGAGGAGCGCGAGCCTGCGCGGGAGCCGCTATTGCGTGCGCGCGAGGCGCTCTGGGCGAGCCCGTTCGGCCTGGCGCACCGCAATGCGACAGCCGCCAACATCCTCCTGGCCAGCGGGCAGGCATGGCTGACCGACTTCGGGAAGGCCGGTTACGGGCCGCAGCTGTTCGACGTGGCCGCGTTCTTGCTTACATCGGGGATCGAGGCGGCGGGGCGGCGGGCGTTGGCCGCGGCCTACGCACGGGAGCGGGGCTGGGAAGCGCCGGCGACGGTGGACCTGGTGGACTTGCTGGGCATCCTGTGGGGCATCGAGGAGTTGCTCGTGTTGCCGCGAAAGCTCATCGAATCGCTCGGGGACGACGCCGCGACAGCACACCTGAAACTGAGTGCGAGCCGGGTCGACAAGGGCATGCGGCAGGCTGCGGGGAGCTCACCGGTCGCGGCGGCGATCCGGGATGCGCTCTGGCCCGCGTAATCGACAATCCCCCGTGGAGACTCGACAATCCGCGCGTGACCCCGGCCAGCTACCCCGGCAACATGGGCGAACTGGAGTTCGTCGAGGCATACGCGCGTTCCGCGGTGCGCAAGCCGCAGATGGCAGCGGACGCAGCGCTGGGGCGGCTTGTCTTCGCGGAGGCAGGAGACCGGGCAATCCTCGCGGGACTGATCGGGCAGGAGCTGGCGGAGGCGTGCCGGCGGCTGGTGGCGGTCTGGGGCGCGCTCTCGGACCGGCGTTACGCGGTCGCGCGATCGCTGCTGCGGCCGTTGCCGGGTGTGGCCGAGTGGCGGGTATTCATCCAGCAGGCGGCCACGTTCACGCCGGAGCAGACCATCCGCGAACTGTCACTCGATGGAGACGCGCTGGAGTGGGCGCGCGCGCTGCGGGCTCAGTCGGACCTTGATGAGCTGACCGGGCTGGTCGCCGCGGCAGAGACCGGGAACCCGATGCTGCTGATCCCGGGGCTGGACCGGCGGCAGGTGCCCGACCAGTGCTGGCTGGCCGGGGTCGACGCCGGGGGGGAGTCCGTCGCTTCGAGTTTCGGGACCGGCGAGAGCGACGCCACCACGCTGGCTGACATCACGGCCGACCTCAGCGGGATCGCGCGGGGGTTCCTCATGTCGTACGTCGATGCGCGGCAGACCGCTGGCCGGCGGCCGTGAGATGACCACGTTCGCCCACGGGCCGCGCAACGCCATCACGGACGTGCCGGGGATCCGGGTGGGGCACTACACCGACCGCCGGAACGCGACCGGCTGCACCGTGATCCTCTGCCCCGAGGCGACGGCGGCCGCGGTGGACGCGCGCGGCGGGGCGCCGGGCACGCGCGAGACGGACGTGCTTTCGCTGCCGAACATGGTGCGCCGTTGCGACGCGGTGCTGTTCACCGGAGGGAGCGCGTTCGGGCTGGCAGCCGCGGACGGCGTGATGCGCTGGTGCGCGGAGCACGGCATCGGCTTCCCCACGGCGGCGCGGAAGGTGCCAATCGTGACGGCCGCGGTGCTGTACGACCTGGGCCTGGGGAACCCGCTGGCTCACCCGGGGGCGCAGGAGGGGTACCTGGCGGCTGTGCGGGCGCGGCGGGGGGCGGTGGCGGAGGGCTCGGTCGGAGCGGGGACGGGCGCAACCATCGCCAAGCTGCTGGGCCCGGACCATGCGCTCAAAGGCGGCGCCGGGACGGCGAGCCTGCTGGGGCCACGGGGGATCGTGGTTGGCGCTCTGGCCGTGACGAACGCCGTCGGGTCGGTGTTCGACCCGGGGACGGGCGAATGTATTGCAGGGCCGCGGGGCGAGGATGGGGAGTTCGTGAGCATCCCAGATGCGCTTGAGCGCAGGACCGCCCAGATGGACGCGCTCATGCAGAACACGACCCTGATCTGTGTGGCAACAAACGCGGGGTTGGAGCCGCACCAGTTGCAGCGGGTGGCCGCCCACGCCCACGACGGGTTCGCCCGGGCGGTGGTCCCGGCGCACACGAACGGCGACGGTGACATCGCCTTCGCGGTCTCGATGGGGAAACTCGAGGTGAAACCGCACGACCTGCTGCTCATCGGAACGCTGGCGGCGGGTGCGGTGGAGCAGGCGGTGGCGAGGAGCGTGATGCTTGCGGCGGGGCTGAAAGGGGTGCCTTCGGCAAGGGAGTGGCAGCGGGCCTGAGCGATGCGGCCCTGTGATTGCTGATACCCGGGGGACTACGACCAAGGGAGGAGTTCCGCTGAGTACTGTGACTCAAGTCACAATAACCGTATTGAATCGGTAACTCGGGAGGAGTAGGTTCGCAAAGGGTCTTAACCCAAATCCCCGGAGGGAGCACCGGAACATGAGAAAAGTCTTGCTGGCATTGCCAGCCCTGGCCCTGGCGATGGTGGCCGTTTTCGCCTCGACAGAGAACTCTGCCCAGGCGGCCGCTGTCACGCTGAAGGTGCGTGCCGGCGATGGCGAGACCGGTTACGCCGTCAACACCTTCCTGCCCAGCTCGGTATACGTCCGCGCGGGCGACACCATCACGTGGTCGTTCCCGTGGGACGAACCGCACTCAGTGACGTTCGGCGAAATCCAGGGCAACCCGGAAGAGCCGACCAACCCGGATGACGCCGTGGTCGACTACGACGGTACCGGCTTTGTGAACTCCGGCCTGGTGTTCGGGCCGAACGGTCCCGAGTTCTCCGTGAAGTTCACGAGCGAGGGCACCTACGACTACTTCTGCTTCATCCACCCGTTCATGACCGGCAAGGTCTATGTCCAGGGCCCCGGCATCGGCGAGCAGGACAACCAGGCATCGATCGACGCCCGCGGCGCTTCCGACTACACGTCGCAGATCGCCGAGCTGAAGTCGGCTGCCGGGGCGGCCGCGGCCAAGCCCGTCGCCATCTCTTCGAAGGCGGGCGGCGGCAAGAAGTACACCCTCATGATTTCGAGCGCGAACGACGTCATGGTCGGCGACGTGATGCAGTTCTTCCCGGGCACGCTGAACGTCGGCATCAACGACCAGGTGGAGTTCGTTTCGAACGTGCACACGCCGCACGATGTGGCGTTCCTCCCGGCGGGAATGGACCTTGCCGGGCCGCCTCCGCCGGAGCTCGCCGCGTGGGACCCGTTCGCCTCGGGCGTGAACTATTCGGTTGGCGTGAAGGTCGACGGGACGAAGTTCATCGCGAGCCCGATGCTCGGCCTGGAGTTCCCGGATGGCGTGAAAGCGTCGTTCACGATGTCGAAGGCCGGCAGCTACACGTATGCCTGCATCCTCCATGCCTCGCAGGGCATGATGGGCAAGATCAACGTGACCTCGGGCGCGCCGGGGGCGCCGAACACGGGCGATAGCCTGGTGGCGCCGGCGCAGCAGTCGGGCACGAGCGGCATCCTCTTCATCGCAGGCGCGATAGCGCTCGCGATGGGGGCGACGGCAGCCGCCGCCTACACAACGCGCCGCTAACCGCGGACCAAGCGCAGAGGGGGGGAATCGGCGCCGATCAGGCGCAGGTCCCCCCTTACGATTGCCCAACTCCCGCCGCCTCCGGGCGGAGCCCAGCAGGAATCTCGCCATGCACCGAGTTTTCGTCACCGCCGTTGCCGCCGCCACGCTTGCCTTCGCCGCCTGTGGCGGAGGGGGAGGCGGACCCGCGCCATCGACACCAACCGCGACCGCGACCTCAACCGTGACCCCACCCGTGAGCGTCGCGACCCCGGAGAACCTGACGCCCGCCGCCACGGCGACAGCTGCGGCGCCCACCTCAACGCCGAAGCCGGCCAGCGAGGCGGTCACGCCGATCGCGCAGCAGACGAATCCGACGCCGGCCGGGAACACGCCGCCGGCGCCCGCCACCCCCACGCCGACACCTCCACCCGCTGCCGGGAACCCGGCGAGCGCCTCGGTCGGGGTCTCCGGTGTCCGAAGCTACTTCTGGTCGCCCGCGAACGTGGCCATCGCCCCGGGGGGTTCGGTCACCTGGTCCTGGTCCGGCGATGTGTTCCACGATGTCGTTGTAGAGGGACTGGGCTACTCGAGCGGCGACCCGGTGAAAGCCGGGAGCTACACGCTGACGTTCCCGAGCTCCGGGACGTACGCGGTATCGTGCTCGATCCACCCGGACACGATGCGCGGGACGGTGAAGGTGGAGTAGTCGATTAACTGCCGGGAATTGCGACTAACCCGGGCGGCGCCGTGAGAAACGTGAAAATGGATTGACAACCCCCGCAGGAGTTCTACGATCAGGGTGCCGTCTATCCTTCGGGAAGGCGAGCTTGATAGCCCTCGCGCGAAACGTCGTCCGCCTGGACCCTGAGTGGCCGGTACGGACAAGGCCGTTGAGCAGGCACCGGGCGCATTGGCGCCCCACCCCGTTCACCCCTTGTGTGCCCCGCTCCCGCCGAGCGGGGCTTGTTTTGTGAAGGGGCCGAGGGGGAAGCATCCGTGCGAACCATGATGAGTGGCAAGATCCACCGCGCCACCGTCACCGAGGCGAACCTTGATTACGAAGGTTCGATCACCCTGGACCCGGACCTCATGGATGGGGCCGGGATCCTGCCGTACGAAAAGGTCCACGTCGTCGATGTCACGAACGGGGCCCGGCTCGAGACCTACGCCATCAAGGGCGAACGGGGATCGGGAGAAGTCTGCATCAACGGCGCGGCCGCCCATCTGGTCCACCGCGGCGACATCGTCATCATCATCGCCTACCAGCAACTGACCGAGGCCGAAGCGCGGGAGCTTTCTCCGCGGATGGTCTATGTGGATGCCCTCAACCGCATCAAGCGGACGAGCAATGGCGATGGCTTCTCGCACAACCCGCGCGAAGCGGTCGCAGCCCACTAGCGAACGGAAGGGAATGGGACAGTGGGACGCATATCGATTCACAAACTGAAGGAATGGAAGGCCCAGGGACATCGGTTCGCGATGATCACGGCCTATGACTACCCCTCGGCCCGGCTGGTGGAACAGGCGGGCATCCCGGTCATCCTGGTCGGCGACTCGCTCGGGAGCGTCGTGCTCGGGTACGACTCGACGGTGCCGGTGACCATGGAGGACATCGTCTATCACACCCGCGCCGTTGTGCGGGCGACCGAGAAGGCGATCGTGGTCGCCGACATGCCGTTCATGAGCTATCAGGCCGACCCGAACGAGGCGATGCGAAACGCGGGCCGGCTGCTGAAAGAAGGCGGCGCGACCGCCGTGAAGCTCGAGGGCGGCAGCCACGTCGCTCCCCTGGTCAGGCGGATGGTGGAGGCCGGCATCCCGGTGATGGGACACCTGGGACTGACGCCACAGTCGGTGAACCAGTTCGGTGGGCACAAGGTGCAGGGCAAGACCCCCGCCGCCGCCGCCAAGCTGCTGAACGACGCCCGCGCACTCGAGGAAGCAGGCGCCTTCGCGGTGGTGCTGGAGACGATTCCCGCGCCGCTCGCCCGGATGGTGACCGAACGCATCTCGGTCCCGACGATCGGGATCGGGGCCGGCCCGCACTGCGACGCGCAGGTGCAGGTATTCCACGACCTGCTCGGGATCTACGACGACCAGCGGACGCTGCGGCACGCGAAGCGCTACGCGGTCATCGGCGAGACGATCCGCGAAGCGGTCCGCGCGTACATCGGCGAGGTTGAATCGGCCGCGTTCCCGACGGCCGAACACAGCTTCGAGATGGACGATTCAACGCTGACCGAACTCGCCCAGGTCCGTTAGCCAACAAACGACAACCGGCGGCGGCGCAGGGAACGTGCCGCCGCCTCCCTCGCCTGGAGGCCCGAAGAACGCAATGGCCCACGCTCCGACAGATTCGGACTACATCGTGATAACACCCGACCCGCCGCTGAAGCCGGCGCCGGCGATCCTGACGACACCCACGGCGATGCGCCGCTGGCGGGCAGCCCACCCGGGTCCGCTCGGGCTGGTGCCCACAATGGGATATCTGCACGAAGGCCATATAGACCTGGTGCACCGGGCGCGGCGCGAAAACATGCACGTGGTGGTCAGCATCTTCGTGAACCCCACGCAGTTCGGGCCGAACGAAGACTTCGAGAAGTACCCGCGCGACGAAGTACGGGACCTGAACCTGCTCCGCGACGCCGAGGTGGATGCCGTCTACTTGCCCTCGGCCGCGGAGATGTACCCGCGCGGGTTCCAGACCTACGTTTCAGTGGAAGACGTGACGCAGCCACTCGAGGGCGCGTCGCGGCCGGGGCACTTCCGTGGGGTGACTACGGTTGTGTTGAAGCTCTTCAACGCGACCGGCCCGGACCGGGCGTACTTCGGCAAGAAGGACGCGCAGCAGTTGCGGGTGATCCAACGGATGACGCGCGACCTGGACCTGGGTGTGGAGATCGTGCCCTGCGAGATCGTCCGCGAGCCGGATGGCCTGGCAATGAGCTCGCGGAACGTGTACCTCACGCCCGCCCAACGCGCCGCCGCCCCGGTGCTGAAACAGGCCCTCGAACACGCGCGCAATCTCTGGAACAGCGGCGTGCGGGACGCCGAGACACTGCGGCGGGCCGTGCGGTCGCAGATTGAGGGCGAGCCGCTGGCGGAGATCGAGTACATCTCGCTGGCCGAGGACGCGACCTTGAGGGAGCTGGACGGCCCGGCGGCCGGGGCAGCGCTGCTTTCGCTGGTGGTGAGGTTCGGGCATACCCGTCTGCTCGACAACGTCGAACTGAGGTGACCAGGCGCGGGGATGCGGTAGGCTTTGGCTCATGAGTAAGCGCCGGCCACCGAAAGCTCTCCTCCCGTTCGTCATCTGGGACACCGCCTGGAAGCTCGTTGCCATCCGCCGGGCGGTCCAACTGAAGCAGTACAAAATGATCCCGGTGCTGGCGGTGGCGAACACCGCCGGGATCCTGCCGATCGCCTATGTGCTCAGGAACCGCGGCGCGGAGGCCCCGGACGAACGCGAAGGTACGCCGGCTGACTTCGAGGCTGAGCCGGCCTGAAAACGATACGAGCCCCGTTTCCGGGGCTCGCACGAGCGGATTCAGTCGTGGCAGCCGGGCTATCCGGCCTCGCCCAGGTCCCGCAGGGTGGTCTCGTAGACCAGTTGCATGAGCCGGTTGTGGTGCCGCGCGAGAGCCATCTCGAGGAGGATGGCCTTCTCGCCAAGCTCGATCATCTTCCAGATGTCGACCTCGCCGGGGGCGCTAACCTCGTCGACCAGTTCGTCGGCACGGGCGGCAAACGAGTCGTGCTCCTCGCGCTGGATCCCGACCTTGGAGAGCAGGCGGGGCTCCCGGTTCTCGACCTCGTTGAGCGGAGAATCGGGAAGGGCGGCGGTCCAGATGTGGCGGCGGACATCGGTCCGCGCATCGGCCGCGAGCTGGCGGAATGCTGTTTGCCACGAATGCGGTTGGTGGGCGTGGAACGGGAGCCGGGCAGCCTGGCGCAACTTCTCGCGCGCTTCTGCCAGGGGGTCCTTGAGGTCCACCGCGGCGGCATCCGGGGTCGGGGCAAACGTTCCTGAATAGACGGTCATGATCGTCCTCCTTGTGACCGGGCGGGCCACGCAACTTAAGCGTGGCTCACGGAATGATGGGAGGGCCAAGATCGCCCTCCGAACGCCTGCGGGGTTAGCTGACGGGTTCGGCGTCGGAAGTCGCCTATGCGCGATGAAACGCAATTCACCCCGGTGGGTGGGTCCCCCGTTCCTGCGCTGGCAGGATTCGGCACAGATCACCGTACCTCATTGCGGGTCGAAGATGTGGACTGTTTACCTGCGGGGACATTTCAAAACCGTTGCGAATCGGCGAGGTTTAGAGGGCGCCGAGACGTGCGTGGGCCCAGTGCGTGATTGCGACCGCAAGAGCATCGGCGGCGTCCGCGGGCGTGGGCACGGCCTTCAGCCCCAGTTGGAGGCGGACCATCTCGGCGACCTGGCTCTTTTCACCCCGGCCGTATCCGGAAACGGTCTGTTTGACCAGCGCGGGGGCGTACTCGGCGACCTGCAGGCCCGCATCGGCCATGCCGAGGAGGGCTGCGGCGCGCGCTTCGCCCAGGGCCATCGCGGCGCGCATGTTCTGGCCTACGAAACCGGCTTCGATGGCGCCCGCGGTGGCGCCGCACTCGACGGCGATGGCACGGACTTCATCGCGAAGGTAGAGCAGCCGGTCGAGCCTGGCCTGGGCCGGTTTCGTGCGGAAGACGCCGTGGCGAATGTAGACGCACCGGTCGCGCTCGACCTCGACGACGCCGTAGCCCGTGATGTTGAGGCCGGGATCGATGCCGAGGATGCGCATGGCTCGATGGTGCGGGATGCCGAGCGGAAGCGCGAACGCCGGACTGTCACGACGACGGGGGTTGGCGCGGGGGATCGCCAACGAGGGGCGTTACGAGGCTTTGGAGTCGCCGACGATGCCCTCGCGCTTTTCTTCTTCGTAGAGGCGTTCCATGACGAAGGCGCGCGTCATTGCGACGTAGTCAAGGCGCTTCTTCTTCGCGAGCGCGCGCAGCCGACTGGCAACGTCAGCCGAAAAGCCGAGCGAGAGTCCGAATGCCGTGCCCGGGGGAGGGAGGAGCGGGTCTTCGACGTGCGAGGCCCGTTCGAGGAGTTCGTCGCTGAGGGTGTGGGTGCCCCAGAAGTCTGCCTCTTCCGCCTCCGTGGTGAAGTCGGGGATGTCGTCCAGGCTGTGGACCGTTATCAGGTTGGTTGCGAATCTCGATGTCTTGCTCATTGATTGTTGCGACGATAGGTCCGTCGCTCTGACCGAGTAGCATCGCGGGCGGTGACAACTCTCACGCTTCCGCTCCTGAGAGTGTACACCACAAACAACAGGCGCCCTGCCTCGGTACGACCTAGCAGCGCGTGGCGGAACTCGCCACTGCGCCTGGCGACACCAATTCCCACCCGGTGGGGATCATCCCAAACGGACTCGCACTCGTCCCGGTCCGCGTCGTGAGCGGTGATGTGCTCTTCGTTGTATTCGTCCCACTCGAACTGCACGGATGCGGATGGTACGCCTCCGCCGCAAGGGGAGATAGCTACCGGCGGTAGCGGCGGCCTCGGTCCCGGCCACCGGCCTGGCTGCGGCCGAAGCGGAGCGGCCCACTCCGGCCTGCAGCGGCGGCGAACGCGGCCAGCTCCTCGGCGTCGGTGCCGACCAGCTCGCGGCGCAGCTCGACCACCTTGTCGCGGAGGGCGGCGGCCTTTTCGAACTCGAGGTTCTTCGCCGCCGTCTTCATCTGGGTTTCGAGCTCCTTCACCATGCGGAGGAGTTCGTCCTTCGGCATCGAGGCGGGCGCGCCGGCGTCGTACTCGGCTTTCTCCTCGGCAGCCTGCATGCGGACGTGGTCGGTGATGTCGCGGACGGCCTTGGTGATGCTCATGGCTTCGATGCCGTGCTCGTGGTTGTACTCCGCCTGGATGCGGCGGCGCCGGTAGGTCTCGTCGATGGCGTTCTGCATGCTCAGGGTGACCTTGTCGGCGTACATGATGACACGGCCCTCGATGTGGCGGGCGGCGCGGCCGATGGTCTGGATAAGCGAGCGGTTCGAGCGGAGGTAGCCTTCCTTATCCGCATCGAGGATGCAGACGAGGGAGACCTCGGGGAGGTCGAGGCCCTCGCGCAGGAGGTTGATGCCGACCACGACGTCGTACACGCCGAGACGGAGGTCGCGCAGGATCTCGACGCGATCGAGCGTTTCGACCTCGGCGTGGAGGTAGTGGGTCTTGATGCCCATCTCTTTGAGGTAGTCGGCGAGGTCTTCGGCCATCTTCTTGGTCAGGGTGGTGACAAGAGCGCGCTGGCCCTTGTCGATCACGCGCCGGATCTCGTCCATCAGGTCATCGACCTGGTTCTTCGTTGGTTTGACCACGATCTCGGGGTCCAGGAGGCCAGTGGGGCGGATGACCTGTTCGACAACCTGGGTAGAGCGCTGGACTTCGTAGTCGGCGGGCGTCGCGCTGACGAAGACCGCCTGGTTGATGTGCTGGTCGAACTCTTCGAAGGTGAGCGGCCGGTTGTCGAGCGCGCTGGGGAGGCGGAAGCCGAACTCCACGAGCGTTTCCTTGCGGGCACGGTCGCCGAAGAACTGGCCCTGCACCTGGGGCAGGGTCATGTGCGACTCATCGACGAAGAGGAGCCAGTCGTCGGGGAAGTAGTCGAGGAGACACCAGGGGGTGGAGCCGGGCTCGCGCTGCTGGAGGTGGCGGGAGTAGTTCTCCACCCCGGGGCAGTAGCCCGTCTCGCGCAGCGACTCAATGTCGTAGTGGGTGCGCTCTTCGAGGCGCGCCGCTTCGAGGATCTTGCCCTGGCGTTTGAAGACTTCGAGTTGCTCTTCCAGCTCCTTCTCGATGCCGGCGATGGCGCCCTCCATCCGGTCGGCCGTGGTGACGAAGTGCTTCGCGGGGTAGATGTCGATCTCGTCGTGCTCCGCGACGATCTCGCCGGTGAGCGGGTCGAGTTCGACGATGCGTTCGACTTCGTCGCCCCAGAAGTCCACCCGGACGGCGAGCTCGTCGTAGCTGGGGAGGATGGTGAGCGAGTCGCCGCGGACGCGGAACTTGCCGCGGACGACGTTCTGGTCGTTGCGTTCGTACTGCATCGAGACCATGCGGCGGACGGCGTCCTGGCGGCTGAAGGGCTTGCCCTTCTTGAAGGAGAGGACGAACTCCTGGTACTGGGCGGGCTCGCCGAGGCCGTAGATGCAGCTCACGCTCGCCACGATGATGACGTCGCGGCGCTGGAAGAGCGCGCGCGTGGC
>CAUJEQ010000216.1 GCA_963169135.1 Chloroflexota bacterium | reverse complement strand
TCCTGACGCGCCTCGGAATTACCAGAGCGGTGGCGCTATCTGCTCGACCTCGCCCGCGCGGTGGTAGAGCCTCGGCAGCCTCCCCTGTAGCGACGCGATCACGTCCCACGCGATCGTCCCGGCCCGCTCCGCCACGTCCGCGGCGGTGATCGCCTCCGCGCCATCACTCCCCAGGAGCGTCGCGACCTCGCCCTCCCCGACGTCACCCGGCGCATCAGTCACGTCCACCAGGAACTGGTCCATGCACACCCGCCCTGCCATCGGGCAGCGCGCCCCTCGTACGAGCACGTCGCCCTCGTTGCCCAGGTTCCTGCGCCAACCGTCGGCATAGCCCACCGGGATAAGCGCCACGCGCGATGGCCGCGATGGCCGCCAGGTCAGCCCGTAGCTCACACCCTCGCCGGGAGCGACCTCGGTGACGCGCGCAACCCGGGCCCGCAGCGCCAGCACCGGCTTGAGCACCGGCCCGGGCGTGTTCGGCGGCAATATCCCGTGGATAGCGAGGCCCACCCGCACACCCGAATAATGCAGCTCGCCCCGCCGGAGGGCGGTGGCCGAGTTCGCCGTGTGGCGGTACGGGATCCACGGCAACCGCGCGGCGGCCTCGCGGAAAACCTTGTGCTGCGTCTCGGCGAACGAATCGTCGGCTTCGTCGGCGTTCGCCATGTGCGTGGTCAACCCTTCGACTTCCACATGCGGCAGCCCGCGCAGGTACTCGGCCAGCGCCACCGCCGTATCCAGCTCGAGTCCGAACCGGTGCAGGCCGGTATCGACCTTCACATGGACCTTCGCCGTGACACCCGCCATTCCGGCAGCCTCGGAAACCGCGTCCCCGAGTTCCCGCGAATGGCAGGTGAGGGTGAGGCCGGCGCGCACGGCCTGCGTCGCATCGGCCGGGAAGGCGTGCCCGAGCACCAGGATCGGGCGGGTCACTCCCACCTGCCGAAGCATGTAGCCCTCGTGTGGCCACACGACCGCGAAACGGTCCACACCGGCCCCTTCCAGCTCCGGCGCCAGCACCGCAGCCCCCGCGCCGTAGGCGTTCGCCTTCACCACCGCGATGAGCTCGACCGGCCCCAAAGCGCCCTTCAGCGCCCGTACGTTTGCCTGGGCCGCGCCGAAGTCCACCTCGATCCAGCTGTTCAGGTTCCGGGTGACTTCCCCAAGCGCGCGCTGTGTCCCCTGTGTCTGTACCAGTTGACCGGTCCTTTCCCTGGCGGCCAGCCTGCTTTGACCGGCCCCCCCGCGCGAACCTAGCATCCAACTGGTGAAGGGCGAACGCAAACGCCCGCCGCGGCTGGCCGCGCTGCTGTCGGTATTGTTCCTCGCAATCGCCGGCGCCGCTGCCTGTTCGAGCGATTCGCCACCCCCTCCCGAACCCTCACCCACTCCCGCTGCACCGGCTGTTCCCACGCCCTCGCCCACAACCCCGGCCACCCCGGGAGTTGAGCCGCTGCCTTCCGAGCCCCTCCAGGCCGCCCGCCTGCTCCTTCGCGAAGGCAGTGTCGACGAAGCCCGCGCCGCCTTCGAACGCCTGGCCGGCGCATCGCAGGACCCCACCGAACGCGCCGAAGCCTGGTTCGGGGCAGGCTCGGCCGCCCATGAGGCCGGCGACCGCGATGCGAGCCTCGGAGCCCTCCGCAAAGCCGTCGCCGAGGCGCCGCCAGGGTCCGCCGTCGCCGCCCGCGCAGGCTACCTCGCTGCGACCCGCCTCAATGACGCGGGACAGTACTCCGAGTCGCTCGCCATCGCCCGGGCGGCCACCACCTCGGGCCCCCTCGCCCCCTACGTCCAGCACGAACTCGCCAGGGCCCTCGCCGGAGATGGTGCTGTCGCCGCCGCCAACGCTGCGTGGGACGCGCTGCTCGCCGATCCGGCCACCACCAGCACGCTGCGGGTCACCATCCTCCGCGAGCGCGTCCGCCTCGCCAGCGAGGCCGGCGACGATGGCGAGCTCGCCCTCCGGCTCGATGCGCTCATCGCAGCCACCGGCGACGCCCAGGCGCGCTACGACCGCGCCACGCTCGCAGCCGAGTACGGCGAGCCTGCCACATTCAGCGCCAACCTCCTCGCCATCATCGCCGACTCGCCCGCATCCCGGTTCGCCACCCTCGCCATCGCCGACCTTCGCGACGCCGGCGTTCCAATCGACCCGGGGCAGGAGGGGCTGGTCTACTACCGCCGCGGGGCCTACCAGGAGGCGAAGCGCGTCCTCCTCCCCGCCCTCGAAGACCCTGCGGCGACTCGCGCCCAAATCACCCTGCGCGCCTACTACCTGGCGGCCGCCCATGAGGATAGCGGCGATGGCACGAACGCAGTCCTCTACTACGACCTCGCCGCCTCTACCGGGGCCGTCTCGCCTTTCATCCACCGGGCCCGCTACTGGGCCGCCCGCGTGAGCGAAGACCTCGGCCTTGCCACTGACGCCTCACAACGTTATGTACAGCTCGCTACCGGCGGCCCTTCCGGTGAGTTCTCCGAAGAAGCCGCCTTCCGCGCCGGCTTCGCCCTCCTGCGCGCCGGTGAGACCAGCGCCGCCCTCGCAGCCTGGGAACAGGTAGGGGCCACGATCAGCGCCCGCCTCGAATACTGGCGCGGCCGGGCCCTCGAGCTCCAGGGCGATTCTGCCGGCGCTACCGCGGCCTACCAGCGCGCCATCGCCGCCGGACCCTACGACTTCCACGGCCTCGAAGCCGCCATCCGCCTCGGCACCCGCGAACCGGTCGGTGCGGCCTACCGCGAGCGCGACCTCGATCAACCCGTTGATTGGGAGGCGATCGCAACCTGGCTCGGCAGCCGCATCCCGGGCGAGTGGCCGAGTTCGCCGCCGACTGCCGCCTGCGACCTCGCCCGGAGCGGCCTCCGCGAGACGGCCCGTGACGAAATCCTCACCGCGTCGAGCGGCGCGGGCGCCTGGCGCACCCTCGAACTCATCCGCGAAGCCTCCACCTGCGGCCTGACCGATATCGCGGCGCGGCTCGCGGTCGGCCTTCGCCAGTCCGCTGGCGTCGCCTCGCACGAACCCCCGGCCGACCTCCTCCGCGTCTCCTACCCCATCGACTACGGCCAGACTCTCGCCACTGAAGCCCGCGGAGCGGGTCTCGACCCGCTCTTCCTCGCCGCCCTTGTCCGGCAGGAAAGCTTCTGGGATCCCACTGCTGGCTCTTCGGCGGGGGCACTGGGCCTTACCCAGGTCATCCCCGCGACCGGCCACGGCATTGCCACTGCCCTGGGGGTGGTACCCTTCGCCCCCGCCGACCTTTTCCGCCCCGCGATCGCCCTCAAGTTCGGCGCGTACTACCTCGGCGGGCAGGTGGACCGCTTCGGTGACCCGCTCCTCGCCCTTACCGCCTACAACGCGGGTCCCGGCAACGCCATCCGCTGGTCCGAGCGCGAGCACGCCACCGCCGCCGACCTGGTGGAAAGCATCGACTACCTCGAGACGACGCTTTATGTCACGTACATCGTTGAAGCTTACGCCCACTATGAGCTCGCCTGGGCCGATTAGGCGCCGATTCGACCGGTAGGTTGCGGTAGGTTATGGTAATCCTTCGCGTCTCATATCGGACCTGGAGCAATCCCAATGTCAACCAAGCGAACTTATCAGCCCCATACCATCCCGCGAAGGCGTGTCCATGGATTCCTCAAGCGCATGTCGACCCGAGCCGGCCGTGCCGTCTTGAAGACACGCCGCGCCCGTGGCCGCAAGCGCCTCACCGTCGTTTAACCTGCGAGCAGCGACCAATGAAGCGCGCCGAACGGCTGCGCAAGGGTCGTGAATTCGACACTGCCTACTCGAAGGGGACCGTTGTATCCGGTCCCCTTCTTGTTGTCCGCGTTCTCCCGAACGATCTCGATTACTCCCGCTGGGGTTTTGCGGTGGGAAAGCGGCTGGCGAAGCACGCTACGACGCGAAACCGCATCAAGCGCCGGCTGCGCGAACTTGTCCGCACGCTCCCGGTCCAGCCGGGCTACGATGTCATCATGACTGCGCGCAACGGATGCCCCGAAGCAACCTCGCGTCGATTGAAAGTAGCGGTCGCCACTGTCCTTGCGAAGGCCGGCCTCCTGGAGGACCGGTGAAGCGCATCAATTTGCTCCTCGGCAAGCCGATCCTCTGGCTGGTGATCGTCTACCAGAACACCGTCTCGCGGATTCTTCCGCCATCGTGCAGGTACGAACCGACCTGTTCCTCGTATGCCCGCGAGGCGCTGCAGCGGCACGGCGCCTTTCGCGGGAGCTGGCTCGCGATCCGCCGGCTCACGCGCTGCCGTCCGGGCGGCGGTCGCGGCTACGATCCAGTCCCCGACTAGCACCCGACTCTCCTTTGGCCCATCGCTCGACCGCCTCATCTCCCGTTGGCCGTGCCATCATGACGCGGCTGCACCGGGGAGCGGAGACACACCTCGTGCATGACCAGTGCACATCGAAGATTCGCAGCAAAGCGCGCCGGCTGTTATCCATGGAACCGGCAGCATGATCCTTGGGCCGGCCCCAATGTCGCCGGCGACGCTCAGATGCACGCAGGCCGCTCCTCCTTGGCCGGGCACATGAACCGCGCACCAGAGCCGCAAAGCAGTGGGCGTCGCCCAAATTCCCCGGCGGTTGTTGCTGTTTCACGTGAAACACCGGGGCAGGTTCACACACGGGGAGCAAGGAGCACTCCACCCCTGCGACAGTCCGGGATCCCGAGAGCGCAGCCCTCTCGCGGATAGCATTCAGCCTGCCGACCAACGTTTCACGTGAAACATGCCCCTGATTCGCGCCGCAGTGCCCGGGCCGCGACTCCGAGCTCACCTCGGCTCGGCCCTCTGCGATGTTTCACGTGAAACAACCAGTTCCCGCCACCCGACGGTCAGGCAAGGCTCACCTCCCGCAGCGGGGATCTCCCAGTGTTTCACGTGAAACAAGCAACATGGTGTAGCACATATGTTCTTCTCTGGCGTTTCACGTGAAACTCCGCGGGCCGTGCTCCCCATAACCCACACCGCTGCTACCATTGCCCGGTGAATCTCCGCCGCGCCCCGCTGATCGGGGCCCTCCTGCTCTGCCTGCCACTCTTCGCCGCCTGCGTGAGCGTCACCAACCCCGATGGCTGGGCCGCTCCTGTCATCGACGGACAGGATGTCTACGTCTCCACCTCTAAAGGACACATCTCCGCCGTCACCCTCCAGGACGGCAACTCGGCCACCGCCCGCTGGACTTTCCCCGACAAAGACCGCGACGCCGATAACAAGATCGACCCCGAAGCCATGTACGGCGATCCTGTCATTGACGACGACCGCGTCTACCTCGCGACCTTCTCGGCAGGTGTTTTTGCCCTCAACAAGGAGGACGGCCGGCCCATCTGGCCAACCGACGGCACCAACGCCGGCCAGATTAAGGGCAATCTCGCCGGCGGAGTCGCCCTCGCAAACGGAATCCTCTATTTCGGCACCACCGAGGGACGTCTCTACGCCTGGAACGCCAGCGACGGAACGCCAGCCTGGCCCGAACCCAAACACTTCGATCGCGGAATCTGGGCCACCCCGGTCGCCCTCGGCGAAAACCTCTACGTCGCAACCATGAGCGGCGAACTCCACGCCCTCTCTCTCGCTGACGGCTCTCCCGCCTGGATCGACCCCTTCGTGGCGACCGGCGCGATTGCCGGCCTCGTCGCACTCGACGGCGGCCGCCTGTTTGTCCCCAGCATCAACCGCCACGTCTACATCCTCAACGCCGAAGATGGGACGGTCCTCGCCGACTACCGTGCCCGTGACTGGGTCTGGACCGAACCCGCCGTCGATGGTTCGCGCGTGTTCTTCGGCGATTTCGGTGGCCATGTGTATGGTCTTGACATAACTTCGGGTGCCGCACCGCTCTGGGATCCCGCCAGCGTCAACGGCGAACGCGTCAAAGCTGGCGCCGCCATCGTCGGCGATGTCCTGATTGTCGCCGACCGCGGCCCGGTGGTGACCTTCATCAACGCCACCACCGGAGAAGTCCTCAACCGGGTCCCGATCGAAGACGCCGGCACCGTCCGTTCGAATGTCCACGTTGGCGATGGCTTCGCATATGTCCTCACCACGAAAGGCCGCCTCTTCCGCGCCAACCCCCAGAACTACTCCGTCGCCGAAATCGAACTCATCGGAGTGAAGAAGTGATAGGCGAGATCTTCACCCTCCTCCTCCTGAATCCGATGGTGAACCTGCTGGTTCTCCTGAATAACGTCCTCTTCGATAGCTTCGGCCTCGCGATCATCGCGTTCACCATCCTCATCCGGCTGGTCACCTTCCCCCTGACCCTCCGCCAGCTCCACGTTACCCGCTCCATGCAGGGCATCCAGCCCCGCATCCAGGAGATCAACAAGAAGTACAGCGACCCCAAGCGCCGGCAGGAAGAAGTCATGAAGCTCTACCGGGAGAGCGGAGTGAACCCCCTGGGCTGCCTTGGACCCATGCTCCTCCAGTTCCCCATCCTCATCGCGCTGTACAACGCCGTCCGCATCGCGCTCCCCAACTCCCCGGAAGCGCTCGAGAAACTGTCCAGCCACCTCTACGACTGGTCCTATCTCCAGCACGCCGTGCCGGTCCAGGAACACTTCCTCACCATGGACCTGCGCGAACCCAACCTGCTCTTCGTCGTGCTCGTGGGCGTCACGACGTGGGCCCAATCCAAGACCACGGTGACCGTGACCACCGACGAACGCGTCCGCTCGCAGCAACAGATGATGAACATCATGCTGCCGCTCATGTTCGCGTTCTTCGCGCTCCAGTTCCCCAGCGGCGTGAGCCTCTACTGGGTGGTCAACTCCATCGTTGGCGTCGCCTTCAACATCCTGACATACGGGTTCCCTGCACTTCGCATCGAACCCCTCTTCAAAGTGCGCGCCCCACGCGCACCCGCGGCGGAAACCCAGCCCACTACCGCCGCCCTTACCTCCGATCGAGAATTGAGGACCACACATGGATCAGGCCGAAGCAAGCGGCAAAACCGTCGAAGACGCCCTTAACCGGGCGCTCAGCACCCTCGGCGCCAACCGGGACGACGTCGAATTCGTCGTCCTCGACGAAGGCAAGCGCGGCGGCCTCTTCGGTCGCGGCGGCCGCGACGCCGTTGTCCGCGTCACCCTTCTTACCCGCGGCCAGCGCGCCGCCGCACCGCCGCCGCCACCCGATACCCGCATTCCCCGCGGCCAGCCGTCCGGCCAGCCTCGCCGCGGCGACGGTCAACGCCCTCAGCGCGGCGCCCCGCGGACCGACACGCGCGGCGGGGGCGGGCGCCCGGCCGGAGGCTCGCCCAGGGGTTCCCGCAGCGTCGAACCCGTCATGCCCAAGCTCACCGACGCCGACTTTCTCCGCCCCCGTGGCGAAGGCGCTCCCGCTGAACCTGCACCGGAAGGCGACCGGGGTCGCCCGCGAGGCGCCCGGGGCGGTGCCCGTGGTGCTCCCGGCGCACCTCGCCCTGAGCGCCCCCAGGCGGAGGGACGGCCACCGCGCGCAGAGCGCCCCGAACGTGAACGCCGCCGCCCCCGCGATGAAGCGCGGGAACCACAGGAAAACGTCGCCCCGGATATCAACGCCGAAGAGGTCGATTTCGCCGCTCAAACAGTCGACGACATCCTCCGCATCCTCGACATCGACGCCGAGATCTCGATCCGCGAGCCCATCACCCCCGGCGATGGCCTCGGGAGCGTCCTCGCCGTGATCGACATCAAGGGGGAGGATCTCGGCCTCCTCATCGGCCGCCGCGGCGATACCCTCATCGCCCTCCAGTACCTGGTCAATCTGATGCTCTCGCGCCGCTACCCGGGCAAGGGCGGGATCACCATCGATGTCGAGCACTATCGCCACCGCAACGAAGAGCGCATCATCGCGCTCGCCCAGCGCATGGCCGACCGGGTCCGCGAGACCGGCAGCCCGATCACACTGGAGCCCATGAGCGCCGCCGAACGCCGCCTGGTGCACATAACTTTCGCGGAAGACCCCGAACTCGAAACCAACAGCATCGGCGAGGGCGAAAACCGCAAGGTTGTCATCAGCCTCAGAAGCTAGGGAGGGCACCGCGACGCACATCCTGGTCGCCGGCAACGTCACGCTGGACCGCACGCCCCAGGGCGGATGGGCGGCGGGCGGCCCGTCGCTCTACACGGCCCAGACAGCCCGCGCCCTCGGCGTCAGCGTGACACTCATCACCGGGATGCATCCGGACTTCGACCAGCGCGCCCTGGCGGGGCTCGACGTGCGCTCCACGCCCGCCGCCGCCCTCCCGCGCTACGCCAACACCTACGACCACGCCGGCAACCGCACCCAGCTCCTCCTGAGCGAAGGTGAACCGCTCGCACTCGTCCCCCACCTCCGCCCTGGCGAGACTCCCGACGCCGTACTCTTTGCGCCGGCCTATCACGAATTCCGCCGCGCCCCGCTTCGTTTTCGCGAATCCCTCACGGGAATCGCCCTCCAGGGAGCCCTCCGCAGCGTCACCGCGGACCAGCGCGTCATCCCCCATCCGGAGCCTCTGCGCGCCGCCTCGGCATTCGCACGGCCCGGCTGGATCGCCTTCTTCAGCGATGAAGACACACCGGCCCCTGAGGCCCTCGCCCGTCACCTCGCGAGCGAGAAAACGCTGGCTATCCTGACGCGTGGCCACAATGGCGCTACACTGTTCGAACTGGATGGCACAGCACAGCACTGGCCAGCCCTGCCGGCTACCCCGGTGGATCCCACGGGGGCAGGCGATTGCTTCGCCTCCGCCTTCATGGTCCGTCTCGCGGAAACTGACGACCTCGCAACGGCGATGCGATTCGCCCTTGCAGCAGGAGCCCTCGCCGTGGAGCATTCCGGCATTGCCGGACTCCCCACCCGCGAGGCCATCGAAGCACGCATGAACCGGGAGGCCGCCTAGTGGCAGCGAAAATCGTTTCCCTCGTCAACCAGAAAGGCGGCGTCGGCAAAACCACCACCGCCGTCTCTCTCGCCGTCGCCCTGGGCCGCCGCGGCCAGCGCGTCCTCCTCATCGACCTCGATCCCCAGGCCAACGCTACCTCGGCTCTCGGCGTCACCGGCGCCGAACAGCCCGGCACCTACGATGCCATCCTTGATGAAGTCCCCATGGCCGACTGCATCGTCCGCGTGGCCGAAGAAGGCGTCGATCTCGTCCCCTCCAGCGCCGAGCTGTCGGGCGCAGAAGTCGAGCTCGTCCCCGTCCTTGCCCGCGAACGCCGCCTCACCAACGCCATTCACCCCATCCGCGACCGCTACGACTGGGTGCTCATCGATTGCCCCCCGTCCCTCGGGCTCCTGACTATCAACGCCCTCACGGTCAGCGATAGTGTCATCATCCCGGTCCAATGCGAATACATGGCACTCGAAGGCCTCAGCCGCCTCATGGAGACGCTGGACCTGGTGAAGCGCAGCCTCAACCCGGGCCTCCACGTCCTCGGCCTCATCCTCACCATGTTCGATGCCCGCACCCGCCTCGCCCAGCAGGTCGTCGATGAGGTCCGCGGCCACTTCCCCCAGACCTTCGCAACCATCATCCCGCGCTCGGTGCGCCTCAGCGAAGCGCCGAGCCATGGCCAATCCATCTTCCGTTACGACCAGGGTGGCCGTTCCGCGACCGCCTACGACGCCGTTGCCTCCGAACTTCTTGAACGCGCAGGAGTGGCCGTATGACACAGCCAAAACGTGGACTGGG
>CAUJEQ010000215.1 GCA_963169135.1 Chloroflexota bacterium | reverse complement strand
CTTTTTCGGGCGCGTAGCCGAAGACGCTGCCGAGCATGGCGATCACGTACTGGTACGTGTGCTCGTTGTCGTCGAGGAGGATGAGGTGGTAGGGCGGCTCCTTGGTGGGGTCGGCCGCGTCCTCGACACGCGTGGCTGGGGCAGGGAGCATCGACATCGAATGCTCATCCTAGCAAAGGCGCCTCCCCGGTGATGCGCCGGGATGGTGCGAGGCTCAGTCGGGAGGGAACAACGCGGCAAGGACCCCCATCGCGAGGCGACGGCCGCCGGCACCGGTGAAGTGAATGCCATCAGCGTAGCGGATCATCGCTTCGGCGCCGGTCTCATCTGGCAGGTACTGGCTGTATGAGCCATCAGACCAGGACGTGAGCGCCCACGTGTCGACATAGACCACCCAGGAGCGGGAGGCGGCCTGTTCCTGGAAAATGCGGTTTACGGCGGGGACGGTGGCTGCGAGAGACTCATTGCCCATGCAGGGCTGGCCCATCCAGACAACCACGCGACCCTCGCGGTACATCAGATCCATGACCCTGCCAACGCGCGCGGCGTAACCCTCGTCCGAGGAGACCTGGTTGGCGTCGTTGGCACCGACCATGAAGACGGCGACATCGGGGTCGTACATGGCCATCTCGGACTGGATGTAGGCGGGCCAGTCGAAGAAGTCATCCCGCCAGAGACCGGAGGAGATCTTGTAGTCGGCGCCGCGGACGGGGTTGCCGCCGCGGGCGGCCCATTCGGCGAAGAGGGCTTCGGTCATGAAGTAGGAAGTGGAGTCGCCGTCGGACCAGAGACGGAGGCCCTGGGGGCTCGCGGGGAAGCGGCGGGGAACCGGCGTGGGGGGCGGAACGGGGGTCGGTGTAGGCTCGGGTGTGCCGTCGAAGGCGAGGCCGGGCACCGCCAGAGAGACACCGACCTGACCGGAACTCGCCAGGGAGACACCGACGTTACCGGAACTCGCCAGGGCGACGTTGCTGCGGGGATGGGGGTCGCGGTGTTCGAGCACGCTGACACCAACGGCCAACAGGGCGGCTGAGCCGATGACGGCGAGGGAAAGGATGTGCGACCGGTGGGAGAATGCGGCAAACGCGCTCACCGCGGGCCACCGAAAGAAAGCGTGGCCGACGATACAGCCGAACCGCTTACCGCTACTACCACCACCACCACCGAACGCCCTCCGTACACTCGATCGGAATCACGTTTACGGTAGCGAGCCAGCCGCATGGGAACAACGGCCTTTCGTGTGAGTGTGGGCGCGATTCGCGCGGTTGTGTGAACCTTCTCACAATAGCCGGATTGCCGCTCGGTCCGGCCCGGGTGCGTACTGGAGACCGATGCTCTTTCCGACCATCGACTTCGCCATCTTCTTTGTCGCAGTGTTCGCGGTCGCGTGGCTGATCCGGCCATGGCACCTGTGGTGGCGTGTGTTCCTGGTAGCGGCAAGCTGGTTCTTCTACGGGTTCTGGGAGCCGAAGTTCGTGCTGCTACTCGTGGGATCGACGGCGGCGAACTGGGCAATGGGATACGACCTGGCGCGGATGCGGGGACCGGAAGGGCTGAGCCGGGGCGGGAAGTGGTTCCTGGGCTTTGGCGTGGCGGCGAACCTCTCGACGCTGGGGTGGTTCAAGTACTACGGGTTCTTCGCCTCGGAGATGGTGGGGGCGTTGGACCGGGTGGGCATAGACCTGCCCTTGCCGCTGATGGAAATCACGCTGCCCGTGGCGATCTCGTTCTTCACGTTCCACGCGATCAGCTACCTGATCGACATTGCGCGGGGCGACGTGGAGCCGATGGCCCCGCTGGATTTCGCCCTGTACCTCTCTTTCTTTCCACACCTGGTGGCCGGGCCGATCGTGCGGGTGACGGAGTTCGCGCCGCAGTTGCGGGAGCCCATGCGGCAGCGTGTGATCGACGCGGCCCCGGCGTTCCAACTGATCTTGTTCGGGCTGTTCAAGAAAGTCGTGATTTCGAGCTACCTGGCGACGGAGATTGCGGACCCGGTTTTTGCGTCGCCGGGCACGCATAGCAGCTTCGAGGTGCTGGTCGGAGTTTATGCGTACGCGATCCAGATCTACGCGGACTTCAGCGGGTACACGGACATCGCGATAGGGTGCGCGCTGCTGCTTGGGCTGCGGTTCCCGCAGAACTTCGATGCGCCCTACCGGGCCCTTTCGATACAGGACTTCTGGCGGCGGTGGCACATGACGCTCTCGCGCTGGCTGCGGGACTACCTGTACATCCCGCTGGGGGGGAACCGGGGGACGAAGGCGTTCATCTACCGCAACCTGGTGCTGACCATGGTGCTGGGCGGGTTGTGGCACGGGGCTGCGTGGACGTTCATCGTGTGGGGCGCGATCCACGGGTTCGGGCTGGTGATCGAGCGGGAGATACGGGAGCGGACATCGCTGACGCTGGGACGAGCCACTGCGGTGATCCAGTGGGTGGTGACGTTCAACGTGGTGTGCCTGGCGTGGGTGTTCTTCCGGGCGGAAACGTTCGGGACGGCGTGGGAGATTTTAGGGCGGATGTGGACGGCGTGGGGCGAAGCCTCGCCCGCGGTGACACCGGTGATGCTGGCAGTGATCGCGGGGAGCATCCTTATCCAGTTCTTGCCGCGAACACTCGGGAACCGGGTGCAGGTGGAGTTTTCGCGGCTGGCGCCTGCGGCACAGGCGGCTACGCTGGCGGTGGGGCTGGTCGTGATCGACGTGTTCGGCCCCGAGGGGGTCGCCCCGTTCATCTACTTCCAGTTCTGAGTTAGCGGGAGGCCGCGTGGCGCGAGACGAACGGCGGTTGGGCAGTGGCGAACGGCTGGGTGCGAAGCCGGGCCGGGTATTTGGCGTCATCGTTGGCGCGTTGCTGATCGCGGTGTTGCTGAACGCGCCGTGGCTGGAGGACGGTGCGAAGAAGCAGCCGTTCGGGAAAGAGCGGGACTTCTGGGTGGCGGTGTGGAAGCCGTTCGCGGCGGTGAGCCGGGCGCTCTACCTGGACCAGCCGCGGACGTGGGCCGACGAGGCGCTGGGGCGCGAGAGCGGGGGCGATCTGTTCGAGCTTCCGGCGAACACGGACGACGAAGCGACCAGGACGCCGACGCCCGGCCAGGGAGGCACGACCCAGACCCCCACCCCGCAGCCCGAGCGCACGCCGACACCGACACCGACGCCGATGCCGCCCAAACAGCTCCTGCGCACGCCGGACGCAACGGCCCCGCTACGGGTCTGGGTCGGTGGCGATTCAATGTCGAAGATCCTGGGCGAAGCGCTGGTGCGGCAGGCATCGGAGACGGGCTTGATGACGCCGGCGCAAGAGTCGCAACTCTCGTCGGGGCTGACGCGGCCGGACTTCTTCGACTGGCCGGGCGAGTTCAACAGGCTGGTGACAGGCGACGCCGCTGACGTGTACGTGGTGATGTTCGGGGCGAACGACTCGCAGGGGATCCAGACGCCGGCCGGCGACATCTACCAGCCAGGTGACGAGGGATGGGCGCTCGAGTACCGGCGGCGGGTGGCCGGGGTGATGGACCTCCTCAAGCGGGACGGGCGGATGGTGCTGTGGGTGGGGCAGCCGATTATGCGGAGCGAGGAGTTCTCGGCGCGGATGGCCGAACTAAACGTGATCTACCAGGAGGAGGCGGCCAAGCGGTACTGGGTGCGATTCGTGGACCTGTGGCCGCTGTTCACGACGGGGGGCGGCGGGTATGACGCCTATGTGGTTGACGACGACGGAGAAGTGAAGCTGATGCGCCACCCGGACGGTGTGCACCTGGTGCGAGAGGGGGGTGAGAAGGCGGCGCGGGTGATCATCAAGGCGATCCAGGAAGAGGCGGGGCTGATCCCGAAGCCCTGACGCCTGCGCCGCACATGGTTCGCCGGTAGACTTTGCGGCGGTGCGAGGGCGCCACGGAGGACACGATGGTGATGCAGCTGCCCGAGAAGGGCCGGCCCTGGTCGGAGCTCGAGCCCGAGATGCAGGCGATGCGCGGCCACGACCTGGACTGGAAGCACGGACGCCACGGCGCGTTCGTCTGGTATGCGAACGACGAGCTGGAGCACGTGCTACGGGAATCGTTCGGGATGTTCCTCGTAGAGAACGGCCTTGGCGTGAAAGCATTCCCGAGCATCGGGCGGATGGAGAACGAAGTGCTGGCGGTGGTGCGGGGCCTCCTCGGCGGGGACGAGGAGACGGCGGGGATCTTCACCTCGGGCGGCACGGAGAGCATCTTCCAGGGCATCACGGCCATGCGGGAATGGGCGCGCAAGGAGCGCCCGGAGGTGCGGCAGCCGGAGATCGTCGCGCCCCATTCGGCACACCCGGCGCTGAACAAGGCGGCGCATCTGTTGGGGATGGGGGTACGGCGCGTCCCGGTGGGAGCCGGCTACCGTGCGGACCCGGCTGCGATGGCGGCCGCGATTGGGCCGGACACGGTCGGGCTGTACGCCTCTGCCCCGAGCTACTCGCTCGGGATGGTCGACCCGATCCCGGAGCTGGGGGCTATCGCTGCGGAGCGCGGGCTCTGGCTGCATGTGGATGCGTGCGTGGGCGGAATCCTGGCGCCATTCGTGCGCGAAGTGGGGTACGAGGTACCGCCGTTCGATTTCAGCGTGCCCGGGGTCGCATCGATTTCGGCCGACCTGCACAAGTCGGGGTACGCGGCGAAGCCTGCCTCAACGGTGACCTTCCGGACGCGGGGTCACCGGGAGTTCGCGCGGTACACATTCGACGATTGGCCGAGCGGCATCTACTCATCGCTGACGTTTACGGGGACGCGGCCGGGCGGGGCGATCGCGGCGGCGTGGGCGGCGCTGAACTTCCTTGGGAGGGAAGGGTACCGGGAGATCGCGGCTGCGAGCATGCGGGCGAAGGCGCGGATCATCGCCGGCCTTTCGGAGATCCAGGGGCTGCGTGTGCACGGGGTGCCCCCCCTCTACGCCTTCGCGTACGGCGCCGAGGGAGTGGACATGGGAACGGTGGCTGCGCAGATGATCGCGCGCGGGTGGTACAGCGGCCGCACGACCGACCCGGACGGTATCCACGTGATGGCGACGCCGGTGCACGAACAGAGCGCAGACGAGTACGTGGCGGCAGTAGCAGAGTCCGTCGAGACTGTCCGGCGGGGCGCGGGCGGGGAGGTCAAGGCGGCTTCGTACACATAGCCCGCACGGCGCACCGCGCGAAGAATTGCCGGAGCCGAAGGCAGTCCGTTTTGTTGTGGCGGATGGGAATTGGCCGTAGTATCCCGCGGAAATTGGGAGGTGCTGCGATGGTCAAGGAATTCCGCGACTTCGTTCTTCGAGGCAACGTCATCGACCTGGCGGTTGCAGTGGTCATTGGGATTGCGTTTGGAGCGGTGGTGACCTCAGCGGTGGAGAACCTGTTTACGCCGCTGCTCGCGGCGATCTTCGGCGAGCCAGAC